>CAYUAE010000038.1:6763-14977 GCA_964442675.1 uncultured Methylomarinum sp. | reverse complement strand
CCGGCAATCAAAATTCATATTCGAGACTGGTGATCAAACGTGTGCTCATCAGATCTAACCGCCAGCGGATAACGCCGGATGCGGGAGAATTTAACATCCTGGGCTGGGATGCCGCGGGCATTGTGCGGGAAGTTGGGGAGCGGGTCACCCTGTTCAAGCCGGGCGATGCGGTTTTTTATGCCGGCGCAATCGACAGGCCCGGCTGTTTTTGCGATTTTCACCGCGTGGATGAACGCATCGTCGGCCATAAACCTGAATCACTGAGTTTTGTTGAGGCGGCCGCCTTGCCACTCACCAGCATCACGGCCTGGGAGTTGTTATTTGACAGGCTTGCGGTTGATACAGAAAACCCGGGGCGTTTATTGATTGTCGGTGCGGCAGGCGGTGTCGGCTCCATATTGACACAGCTGGCGCATCATTTAACCGAATTGACGGTCATTGGCACAGCCTCCCGCGAACAAAGCCAGGCTTGGGTCAAAACGATGGGCGCTGATTTTATCTTGAATCATCGACAGGCCTTAACCACTCAGCTTAGACAACTGGACTTCGATGCGGTAGATTTAGTCGCCAGCCTGACCCATACCGAGACGCACTTTACTGATCTTGTGGACTGTCTTGCACCTCAAGGTAAGCTGGGGTTGATTGATGACCCGAAAAACATCGATATCGGCTTGTTAAAACAAAAAAGTCTGTCACTGCATTGGGAGTTTATGTATACCCGCTCCTTGTTCAAAACCGATGATATGATTGAGCAGCACCGCTTGTTAAACCGAGTTGCTCAACTGGTAGATGCCGGCATTTTAAAAACCACCTTACAGCAATGCATGGGGCCATTGAATGCCGAGAACCTGGAAAAGGCATTGACGACATTAAATCAGGGCCACACCCTCGGCAAGATTGTGCTGGAAAATAACGTCACTCCGTAGCCTCACCTCTTTGGACAAAAAAAAGGCAGGGTCATTTAAGAACCTGCCTGAATAAACAATCCACAATCTTTAAAGAGGATAGTGCTACATGTCAGTTTGCCTCCGACATGGTTATAGCTTAACGAACAGCTGCATCATCGTTATTGACTTAAATCAACTTTTGTTCAGATGCTTGCCACAAACCTGCAATATCTTGTAATTCTTTCAGCAATACCGTAATTTTTTCCAGATCTATGCTTTCTTCCGATTTAACCAGCGCCACCAGTTGCCGATAGCGCTCCACCGCTTGATTAAAACATTGATACCAGTTTTCCATTCTGTCTTTAACGCTGAGGCCCGGCTGTTGCAGAACCGACAGCGACAACGCACTGATAATACTGCTGAACTCCTCTCTCGCCGTACGCCGTGCCAGGGCCTGCCACAGACTTTTTTGCGGAAGCTTGAAAATTTCTTCCCGCAGCCACAGAAGATCCAGCGATTCGATCAGAGTGAAGAAGACCTGCGCGCATTCGGCCAGCGGCTTTTGCGATTGTTTATGCAGCCAGACCACATCCAGACACAAATACAATACTTCGGTTGACACCACATCCAGTGCCAACACAGCCGGTACGCCTTTTTCGATAAGCGCCTCCACCTGCTTATCGATAGTTTTATTCAGTTGTTCGTTTTGCAGTGTCGGCATCACGGTTTTTAATGTCTGAATCCCCTGATAATACAATTCCAACGTCTCTGCCGACTGGGTTTCGCTTGTCTGAGTCAAAAACCAGTACATGGAGCGTTCGACCAAACGCCTGAGATAAACGAACAGAGTTTCGGATAATTCACCGCTGAGTTGAGTCTGTAATGCTTCGATTTCCTGCCACAACACATCCACTGAGAAAATATAGCAAACGTGTTTGTAAACACTGACCACGCGGGTTATGGAAACATTACTTTGTTCGAGCACACGGTACGGGAAAACAATACCCATTCGGTTGACCAACGCATTGATCAGGCAATTCACCACGATATTCTGGGCCAGATAATGCTGCTGAATTTCAGATCGATAGCGCGTTTGCAAGGTCTGTGGAAAATAAGCCTGCAGTTCCTGTTGAAATAACGGCTCATCAACCGTCACCAGTGCCTTGGCAAGCTGTTGCTTCAACATTTGTTTGCAATAGGCCAACAATACACTGATTTCAGGCCGGTACAGCCCTTGTTCCTGGCTGATACGCTGGCGTAATTCGTCATTGTCAGGGATCACTTCGAGTTGCCGGTCCAGATGCGCTTTTTGCTCCAGGATTTCGATCACCCATTGTATGCCTTGCATATCATTTTTTGCCGTTTGCTCAATGGTACAAATCGCCTGATTTTGCAAAATATTGTTATTTAAAACCAGTCTGGCCACATCATCGGTCATCGATAACAATATGTCCCGCCGCTGCTTTTCGGTCAGATCACCTTGCATCACCAGAGTATTGAGCAGAATCTTGATATTGACCTCATGATCGGAACAATCGACACCGGCTGAATTGTCGATCGAATCGGTATTGATTTTGCCCCCCTGTTTGGCGTATTCAATACGCCCGGCCTGCGTCAGCCCCAGGTTCCCGCCTTCAGCCACAACCTTGCAGCGCAATTCGCAACCATTGATTCTGACTGCATCATTGCTGCGATCACCGACATCCAGGTGACTTTCATGTTGCGCCTTGACATAGGTGCCGATACCGCCATTCCATAACAGATCAACCGGTGCACGCAAAATACATTGAATCAATTCATTCGGCGTTAGCTCGTTTTTGATGATATTCAATCGTTCCATCATCCGAGGTGACAGCCGAATCGATTTACTCTGCCGTGAATAAACGCCGCCACCCTTGGACAGAATACTGACATCATAATCTGACCATTTCGCGGCCGGCAGTTCAAACAGCCGCTTGCGCTCCTGAAAGCTCAGTACTGGGTCAGGATCAGGATCGAGAAAAATATGCGCATGATCAAACGCCGCCAGCAGCTGAATCTTGTCGGACAGTAACATGCCATTGCCAAACACATCGCCCACCATGCCGCCAATACCGACGACGGTAAACGGTTTGTTAGCGAAATCGATATTCAAATGGGTGAAATGATGCTTAACCGACTCCCAGGCACCTCGCGCGGTAATACCCATTTTTTTATGGTCATAACCGACCGAACCACCCGAGGCAAAAGCATCCCCCAGCCAGAATCGGTATTCTAGCGACAAGGCGTTGGCATAATCAGAAAACCGGGCGGTCCCTTTATCGGCCGCGACCACCAGATAAGTGTCGTCGCCATCATAGCAATTGACATTTTCAGGCTTGATTACCGCACCATCTCTCAGGTTATCGGTTAAATCGAGCAGCCCGCGAATAAAAATCTGATAACACTGCACGACTTCCTGTTCGCGTTGTTGCCGTGCTGTCAGAGCATCGAGTTTTTTGACGACAAAACCGCCCTTTGCACCGGTCGGCACAATGACGGCATTTTTGGTCATTTGCGCCTTCATCAGCCCCAGAATTTCGGTACGAAAATCCTCACGCCGATCGGACCAGCGCAAGCCACCTCGTGCAATCGGCCCACCGCGTAAATGAATACCTTCGACACGCGGCGAATAGACAAAAATTTCGACATACGGTACGGGTTTAGGAATATCCTGTACCTTGTTTGAATCAAATTTGATGGAAAAATACGGAATACCCTGTTCATCAAGCGGATTACAGAAGTAATTGGTTCTGACCGCAGCCAGTAACAGATTCAAGTAACGCCTCAAGATACGGTCTTCATCTAATGACTGCACCGTGTCGATCGCGGCATTGATCGTTTCAATCAATGCCTCGTCACTGTTTGCATCGATCTCAAGCGACGGATCAAAACGTTGATTGAAAAATTGAATCAACAGGCGTACAACGTCTGGATTGTCGGCCAATGTTTTTTCAATATACGATTGGCTGAAGGTAATCCCGATCTGGCGCAGATATAAATAAAAACAGCGCAAAATATTGACCTGTTGCCAGGACACGCTGGCTTTTAGAACCAATTGGTTGAAACCGTCATTTTCAACCCGCCCTATCCAGCATTGTTCAAAGGCATCTTGAAAGCGTGCCTTGAGATTTTCCAGATTAAGTGCGGATAAGTCCTTATCAATAATCAGGCCAAAATCATGAATCCATAAACTTTTGGGATAATCTTTTTTACGAATTTCATACGGTCGTTCATCACAAACCCGAACCCCCATGTTTTCCAGCATAGGCAGACTTTTAGACAACGATACCTGGCCCCGACTGAAAATCTTAAAGCGCAAGGACTTATGTTTATTAGCGGTCAATGGACTGTAGAGCAAAGATTTGGCTTCCAAATCCTGACTGAGCAGACTTTCGAGTTTTTCAATATCCAATATCGCCGTTCTGACCGATACTTCGTCTCGATAAGCGGCCGAAAAAGCTTCTTTATAACTTTCATACAGAGCATTTGCGCGTGCTTCACCGTAATAGCTGACCAATTCCTGTTTTAAAGAATCAGTCCATTCGGACAAGACATTAACGATTTTTTGCTCAATTTCGCGAACATCAACAGCAATTTCTTCATCGATATCGGTATGAATAATAAAATGCACGCGCGCCAGAATAGATTCAGACAACTGAACACTGAAATCGATATATTTGGCCTGAAAAACCTCATCGAGAATTTGCTGAATCTTTTTTCTGGAGGTTGTGTGATAACGTTCGCGTGGAACAAAAACCAACAAAGAGACAAAGTGGCCATATAAATCCTGCCGCAAAAAGACTTTGACATGTTGCCGTTCCTGCAATTGCAACACGCCATAAACATAGTGGTACAAGCTGTCTTCATCTGCCTGCAATACTTCATCACGTGGCAAGGTTTGCAGCACAAACAGCAAGGCGCGGGATTGATGAGAGCCTTTTCGAAAGGCGAACCGTTGAATGACGTTTTTAATTTTATTGCGCACCAACGGAATATCTTTTAATTCTGTCAAATAGGCAGACGAGTTATAAAGCCCTAAAAAGCGTTTTTCCCCAACCAGCTGCCCTTCGGTATTAAACTGTTTAACCCCGATGTAATCCATAAATACCGGACGATGAACCGTTGAACGTGAAGTTGCTTTCGTAATGATGAGGACATTGGGGCCGTTGATTTTTTTAAAGGCTTCGGCTGAAATAGCATTTTGAGCCCCGGCAACCGGCTCTGCGATACTGTCACGCAAAATACCCAGGCCGGTTTCGGCGACCGGCATAAATAGCCTTGAAGACGGTGGCTGTTCCTGTAACTGATATTCACGATACCCTAAAAATACAAAATGATTGTCCTGGAGCCATTGCAGAAAAGCGACTTCTTCAGGATCAACATTTTCCTGCTGGCTTAATTCCTGAATAATCGCCTGCATTTTTTTGACACATAGCGTCCAGTCTTCAGTCGCCGCAGCTACATCGCGCAATATCGCTGACAAGCGCTGTTTTAAATAGGCATGCCGGGCCGAATCGGTTTGTCGGTCAATTTCAAAATGCAGAAAACTTTCCCGACTTGCCGCCTCGTCATCGGCTGCCAGGCGCAACAGTTCGCCTTGTTCGTTTCTGACCACATTGAAAACAGGATGAATGACCAAATGATTGGTCAGCCCCTGGCGGTTGATTTCCATACTGACCGATTGCAATAGAAAAGGCATATCCTGAATGACGATTTCAATAATCGTATGAGGTGATTGCCAGCTGTGGTCTTCCAGGGTGGGATTGTAAATATGGATTTTCAGCTCATCCGGCTGGCGCTGCAAAGCCAGGTTCCAATGCGACAACATCGCGCCGTACAAATCTTCAATCGCAATATGTTCCAAGTCATCGAAAGGGACATTCTGGTAATACTGACGGGCAAAATCTTTTAAGACTTCAACACTGTCAGCAGAAGACTTTTGTTCAATATAGTGGCAAAGCTGGTTAAGAATATTTTTATTGACTGGATTTTCCATATCAGATTCCTGTGCGGCATGACGCAATATGCGTCGCTTAACCTTAGCGGCTAACCTTTAAGATTACAAACTTTCTGTTCGCAGCAAGGGTTGTACAATGCCCGAAAAGACGCTTCAGCACAACGTGATAGCCCAGGTGGCGATTACCGATGATGATTAAATCCGCACCCGGCTTCAATACTTTTTTAGCCTGCCGGAACATACGCCGGGCAATATGATCACCGACTGCATGCTGCTGATGAAAAGGCGGGTTACACAAAATCAGGTCTGCACTGTTTTCGGCAATTCCGCTTAAACAATCCGTAGCGATAAAATCGGCACTTCTACTGCCACCAAACGCCTGCTCAAAATTCATTCTGGCCGAATCCAGCGCCATAAAGGATTCATCGACAAACTGAATATGAGCATCCGGGTTTTGCCGGGCAAACATCAGGCCTAACACACCATTACCGCAACCTAAGTCAATCACTTGTCGGTAGCTTTCGTTAGCGGGTAAATGCTGCAACATAAAGCGTGCTCCAATATCCAACCGCTCCCTGGAAAAAACATTGGCATGATTACGCAGCACCAGATCGGTATTCTCCAGAATATACTGGCTGGGATAAGGATTTTTTGGCGTACTTTTAGCTAAATCTGGTGAAACATAAATCAGACGTGCTTTCTTGCGCGCTAACGATGTCGTCGCCTGCCCTGTCACACGATGAAACAGCTTAAAAACCGTTTTAGGCAGATTTTTAACCATCCCCGCGGCGATAATGCGGGTTGAAGGCTTAAGCAGCGGTCGTAATTCAAGCAGTTGATATTCCAGTAAGGCCAGCGTTTTAGGAATTTTAATCAGCAAGACATCGATCGCGTGCTCCGGTTTTTCCAGACTGCTCAACAGGGTAACCTGTTCTGTTGCAATGGCGTTGTTCAGCAGGTTTTGCCGGGTGGCCTGATGGGATAACCAGGAGTCGGAAATACTGACAGGATGATACGACGACAAGGCTGTTGCCAATGCGCCAAAGGCATCATTCAGCAAAGTAAGCTGGGGCGATGGTTCCAGTGGTTTTTCGGCCATCTCATGCAGCAGATATTCATCGGCCGCATCCCAGGCTCGGAATGGATCATGCGCTTGAGGCGGAAAACGCTGTAATTCAAAACGCCCTTGCGGAAACGTGGCAAGCATCTTAAGTTTTTATTGGCTTCACAAGGGTGCGGTTAAATCAATCTATAAAAATTTCATCCAAAAAATTCAACAGACTTTGCCAGGATCGCTTATCGGCAGTGGGATGATAGACTGTACCAAAATCAGGATCATTGGCGACCGGATTGGTAAACGCATGCATGGTTTGGCCATAAATATGCATTTGCCAATCGGCTCCCGCTTTGGTCATTTCATCCTGAATGCCTGATACCTGTTCGGCAGGCGTCATGGGGTCATCATGGCCATGTAAAATCAGCACTTTAGCTTTGATTTCAGGTTGTGGCAGATTATCCGGTAAAACAAACAAACCATGAAACGAAACGACACCCGCAATATCGGCGCCGGTACGCGCTAAATCCAATACGCATAAACCGCCAAAACAAAAACCGATAGCCGCTATTTTATGGTTATCCGCCCACGGCAGTTGTTTGACTGCCGTTAGCGCCGCCAATATGCGTTGCTGTAACAGCGCCCGATCGTCCATGAACGGCTGCATCAAGCGGCTGTTTTCTTCAGGGCCAGAACCTAAAACGCCCTTACCATACATATCCAGCGCAAAGCCCAGATACCCCTGTTCTGCCAGTTTTTTTGCCTTGTCCTCGACAAAACTATCCCGTCCGCCCCAAGCATGTGCAATTAAAACGACAGGGCGCTGTCCTTCAATCTGGTCATCAAAGGCAAAAAAGCCCTCTAAAAGCGTATCTTGATCGAGATAATCAACTGTATTGCTGATAATGGTCATGGCTTTTCCTGCTATTTAAGGCGTTACAAAATCATAGATGACGGTGCGATTTACCAAAGGCTTGATTTTTTCATGCAGAATCTTTTTATGCTTGGGATTATTTAAATACGCTTTCAATGCCGCGCGATTTTTAAGCGTCACCGTCACCGCCACATCAAAGGTGTCATCCACCAGCTGCCGCTTGCTGGGCAAAACAACACCAACATGGCGATTGATAACGCCAGGCAAGCCTGATAACTGCTGGCTGGCATCAATAAATTTTTGGCGCATAGCTTCATTACCAGGCTCCTTTAACCAGACAATCACAACATGACTGATGGTTTTGTCCTGCGCTTGGGCAAGAGGCGTTAATAGCAATAAAATCAGTAGTGTTGCCAGTTTT
>CAYUAE010000038.1:0-6663 GCA_964442675.1 uncultured Methylomarinum sp. | reverse complement strand
CTGCGCTTGGGCAAGAGGCGTTAATAGCAATAAAATCAGTAGTGTTGCCAGTTTTATCCAGCACCTCGTAATACTTCGCCATTGATGACGAGGATTCAAAGGAGCCATATTTTCTTTAAGAAAACTTTGTCCTTCAGGGCGAGGTGCTGGATTTGTATAGCTGTTTTTCATGACTGCTGTTTCTCCAAAATGTGATTGATAAAACCAATGGATGCTTCTTCTACCATATCGAGTACCCGTTCAAAGCCGTAGCTGCCGCCATAATAGGGGTCGGGGACGTCACGCTCGCCCACATGCGGCGCAAAATCCATAAAATATTGGACTTTATGCAGATGTTCCTCCGGGCAAGCTTCAGTCAAAATAGCAAAATTTTCATTATCCATCGCCAGGATATGATCAAAATCCTCAAAATCGCCATAAATAACTTTTCTGGCACGAATTCCACTTAAATCGTAATCCCTTTCTCCAGCCGCTTTCTGCGCTCTTGGGTCAGGTTCCTCCCCAACATGAAAGGCATGGGTTCCTGCCGAATCAATATGAAACAAATGCTGTAGTTGTCTCTTCTCGACCAATGCTCGAAAAACACCTTCGGCCGTTGGCGACCGACAAATATTCCCCATGCAAACAAATAAAACCTTAATTCTTTCTTCGCTCACCGCACACTCTCCTTCTATCCCCTAAGAACCTGACTTATCTTATCGGCCGGCCTGTAGAACAATTTTAAACAAAAAAATCCATAACATTCAAAACAATTCAAATTCTTCTGCCGCTCTAAAAAAATACTAAATAGCCAGGAAAAATGACATTTGCATAAAATACTGTCAACAAAATAGAAACAATCCATGCACTATTATCTATATTGTCAATAACTCAGTACAAAACTATACTATGCCCATCTTAAACCTACGGAGACAAAATTATGAATACATTACAAAAAGACATTATCAACGGCTTGTTATTCGTCACTGGAATTTTCAGCTTCATTTCCGGTGCATTCATTATTTCAACTGTTCTGTTTGGTGCTTGCGCAATCTTCAGCAACATCAACACAAACAACAAAACACAACAAGCTTAAGTTTACCCTCTCTTCCTGTGTAAAAATAAAGCAGCATGGGCTGCTTATCTCACACTCCCACAAAGCCATTTGGCTTTGGGAGTTTTTTTACACCCAATCCAACCTGACCCACAATAAACTCTTGATAACCATAAAATAAATAGTTTTATGGCTGGGTTAAATTTCCGCTACGATTTCCAGAGCAAACATGACGGCATCCTCCCGTCCATGCGCGGCCGGATAATAGTCCTTACGAATACCGATCTCATTAAACCCTAAGCTCTGATACAAATGAACGGCCTTCCGATTCGATGGCCTGACTTCCAGGAAAATCGTTTGCGCCTTCCCTCGTACATATCTGATCATATGTTCCAGCATCTTTCGACCGGCTCCTAAGCCTTGCGCATCGGGGTCAACACACACATTCATGATATGCGCCTCGGCGGCGGCTATTGAAATAATACAATAGCCGATCACCTTCTGATGCTGGTCTTCGATCACCCAGCAGGTATAATTTGAAGCATTTAAACACTCTTTAAAAATAGCTTCGGTCCACGGATAATTGTAATTTTTGCCTTCAATTTCCAGCACTGTATCAAGATCATCCGAACCCATATAACGAATTCTCATCAAATCTTTCGGACTCACCGAGCCGGGAAACACTTTGGCGTAAAATTCTCGGTCTGCATCATAAATCACAAAATCTTTAACTTTTTCCCATATCCTGCGCATAGCTTTCCTGTAAACCCTGGTAAACGTGCCGGGCAAATTTCAAATCCTGCCAGGCTTTGCGTTTTTCCAATAATGATCGTAATAAATAAGCAGGATGATATATGACTATAACGGGAATATCATCCCATTTATGCACGACACCGCGTAATTTTGCCAAGGGTTGCTTACTGTGTAAAAGGTTTTGCGCAGCAACACGTCCAACCGCCAAAATAATTTTTGGTTTGACCCATGAAATTTGCGCTTTAAGAAAATCAGAACAGGCCGCAATCTCCTCGCTATGGGGGTCGCGGTTATTAGGTGGGCGACATTTAAGAATATTAGTAATATAGACTTGCTCACGCGAATAACCCAGCGCCCGAATCATTTCCGTCAACAACTGACCGGCCGGCCCGACAAAAGGCTCTCCCTGCGCATCCTCCTGCTGCCCTGGGGCCTCACCAATCAGCATCCAATCGGCATGACGATCACCAACACCAAACACAGTTTGTGTGCGGGTTTGATGCAGTTCACAACGCTGACATTCGGCGACAGTTTGTCGCAATCTCTCCCATTGCTCATCCGGATCACAGCTTACAGCGTCCTCATGTTGTGTCATCAAGGCATGATTGTCACTATCGATGTCGGCCGCCTGCCTTAGCTGCCAGACATCGACACCCATCGCCTGCAAATACTGCAAGCGTTTATTGTCATCTGCCGTATCAGACATCACCACTTTGCGGGTGCTGCCGAAAATCCTGGGATTGCAGTTTATTGACGGCATTGATATAGGCTTTGGCCGAGGCAATCACAATATCGGTATCGGCACCAAGACCATTGACGATACGTCCGGCCTTATCCAGCCTGACCGTAACCTCGCCCTGCGCATCGGTGCCCGTGGTGATGTTATTGACCGAATAAAGCTCCAATGTTGCCCCGGTTTTAACCAGGGCTTCAATCGCCTTCAGACTGGCATCGACCGCACCACCACCGGTTGCCGAACCGGTTTTTTCGTCCTGTCCGATGCGAATCGTGACCGTTGCACATGGAATTTCGCCGGTTTCAGAACAGACTTTCAAAGCGACCAGTTTTACATTTTCTTCATCATTATTGGTACTGACTTCCGAAATCAGGGCCTGTAAATCTTCATCAAAGATTTCATGTTTTTTATCTGCCAATTGTTTAAAGCGCACAAAAGCATCGTTCAGCTCCTCCTCAGAACTGAATTGAAATCCCAGTTCATTCATGCGACTTTTAAATGCATTACGTCCAGAATGTTTCCCCAAGACCATGCGATTAGCCGCCCAGCCCACATCTTCGGCTTTCATGATTTCGTAGGTTTCACGGTTTTTCAGAACACCATCCTGATGAATACCCGACTCATGTGCAAATGCATTGGCGCCGACAATGGCTTTATTCGGCTGCACGGGAAAACCGGTAATCGATGAAACCAGTTTAGAGCAGGTTACGATTTCCCGGGTATCCAGACTGGTTTCGCATGGAAACACATCATGTCGCGTCTTGATCGCCATGACCACTTCTTCCAGTGCGGCATTACCGGCCCGTTCGCCCAAACCATTGATGGTACATTCGACCTGACGCGCACCATTGATCACCGCGGACAAAGAATTGGCCACGGCCAGGCCTAAATCGTTATGGCAATGCACCGAAAAAATTGCCTTGTCCGAATTTGGAATCCGTTCGATCAAGTTTGCGATCGTCGCGCCAAATTCATGCGGCACACTGTAGCCCACGGTATCGGGTATATTCAATGTGGTTGCACCGGCATCGATCACAGCTTCCAGAATCCGGCACAGAAAATCTTCTTCCGAGCGACCGGCATCTTCCGGCGAAAACTCGACATCATCGGTATATTGCCTGGCGCGTTTTACCGCCTTGACGGCATATTCAATCACCTGATCCGGGCTCATCTTCAGCTTTTGCTGCATGTGAATCGGAGAGGTTGCGATAAAGGTATGAATACGCCGACTATTTGCGCCCTTTAAGGCCTCTCCCGCCCGGTCAATATCGTTGTCCAGCGCCCGTGCCAATCCGCACACGGTACTATTTTCGATGCTGTTGGCAACCGCCTGTACCGCCTCAAAATCACCTTCGCTGGCGGCCGGAAAACCTGCCTCGATCACATCGACTCTGAGCCGTTCCAATGCTTTAGCTATACGAACTTTCTCGTCCCGCGTCATTGATGCGCCTGGGCTTTGTTCCCCATCGCGCAGTGTGGTATCAAAAATAATCAATTTGTCTTTCATGAAAACTCCAGTCATGAAGAATTTTCAACAACCTGTGTTGATTTTAAAAAAGGGTTAGTGTATTACGAATTTAAGAGATAGTTTTTGTTGCCCATCAGGGCAATAGGCGGGATAACAGGCGCAACCGTCTGTTGACAACATTGAATAAGTATTGAAATTGCGACGGTTTTTGATAATCCATAGCCTTAACTATATCGTATTGCCTTAATTCGAACAAGCCGAAACAAATACAGCCTCCATTTTCAGTATCGATTGGCATTCGCCTCAAGTCGCAGGAAAGATACAACTGCACGAAAATACAGGAGCAGTTGTCGAGAGACGATAAGCTAAAAACCCATCAAAACAAGCATCAGTCGCCTTTTGTGATGAGTTTCGGTTTCGCTCTACTCATCATCCTGCCAAAATTTTGCAATTTTACCTGGCCGCACGACAATGAAGCACGACTAACTGTTTTCCTCTTTGCGGCGCTGCCATTTTTTTCTCAGCACCAATGTGACAATCGGGCCGGACAGCGCATATCCTACGGCCAATACGAACAACATGCTTTGTGGCTGCGCCATAATAAAGCCGACTGCCAACATGATGACGATGGCGACGAAAAAGGGTACTTTCCGCTTAGGGTCTATTTCCTTGAAACTGGAATAGCGAAAATTGCTCACCATCAACAACCCGGTTGCGATTGTGACCACCATAATCAGATATTTAAAATCAGCCGGATCATATTGAAATTCCAGACAAAACCATAGCCCACCCGCTAAAACAGCGGCTGCCGCTGGACTGGGCAAGCCTTGAAAATAACGTTTATCGGCTACTTCAACCTGGGTATTGAAACGCGCCAACCGGAGCGCACCGCCTGCAGCATGAACAAATGCGGCAAACAAGCCTAATTTTCCCAACGACCCCAGCACCCAAAGATACATCACCAGGGCCGGTGCGATGCCGAAAGAAACCATATCGGACAAACTGTCATATTGCACTCCGAAATCACTTTCAGTATGGGTCAAACGAGCAACCCGCCCATCCAGACCGTCCAGAATCATCGCGACAAACAGGGAAATAGCGGCATTATGAAAATTACCGTTAATGGCCGATGTAATTGCATAAAAACCGGCAAACATGGCGCCCGTCGTAAACAAATTAGGCAATAAATAAATTCCTCGGCGACGCATGGTTAATTTTTTATCGTTCATTTTAAATAACTCAATGATTTAAGTGGGTCATTTTACTGCAATTTATTCATTTTGACAGAAGTGAATCCTAAAAAACCCGCTCGCAAAAAAAAGCCCATCAATTGACGGGCTTTTTTGTCACATAATCAACGACAATTAATGACTCGTTTCAACCTTAGCGCCTTTGCTTTGACCAATAGCCGCTAACAAATCATCAAACCAGGGCTCATCGATATTAAATGGCTTACCGCCTTTGATTCTTGGAAATTCAATCGCCCGCAGGATATCGTTATTGTCTTCATCATGACCGATGACGCCGGCCTCACCGCGTAAGGCACATTCGACCGCTAAATCGGCACAGGATTTGATCAAACGAATATCTTCGACATTTGCCGCCGCCGCGCGTGAGAAATATCCTGATTTTTGCACCAGGGTCTTTTCTGCACCAATCATGTCGGCGAATTGTTCCGCAAACCATTTGCCAGGGTTAACTGCATCCAGTTTGACATGACCGAAAGCATCACGCGGGACTTCCTGACCCTGCGCTTCCATTTCAGCGACAATCGACTCGACACCCGCACCTTCGGAAATGAAAATATTGACCGCATCATGTTTATCCATCACGGCACGCAGACGCTTCGCCTCGGCGGCCAAATCGATGTCCATTTCAGGAATAAACACGCCATGCACCTCGAATGCATTCCGATCCAGACCAATTTCAGGCAACCATTCGGCACGATCCAGTAATTTGCGATATTCAACCGCAGTTGCAGCTGTCAACCAGCCACAACTGCGCCCCATGACTTCATGCACAATCAACATGCGCGGGTTGGCATTGTTTTCGGCAACAACATTCTGAAAATAACGCGCACCCTGCTCGGCCGCCGTCCAGGCACCCAAAGATTGTTTAATCGGGAACACATCATTATCGATGGTTTTAGGCAATCCAATAACCGTCAATGGATAATCATTATCAGCCAAAAATGCCGCCAAATCGGCTGCCGCGGTATTGGTATCATCACCACCAATGGTATGCAGCACATCGACACCATCTTTAATCAGCTGGTCAGCCGCCACTTTTTGTGGATCTTCGCCTTCTTTGACCAGCCCACGTTTCACGCAATCGGCCACATTAGTCAATTTAACCCGACTGTTACCGATAGGCGAGCCGCCAAAGCGGTGCAAAAGACCGGCCTTCTTACGAATTTCAGGCGTTACCTGGTAGTAATCACCTAATAACAGACCTTTATAGCCCCCGTGGTAACAGATGATTTCGATACTTGGATCAATTTCAGTATAACGCTCTATCAGACTGCCAATAGCTGAACTCAAACAAGGCGCCAGGCCACCCGCAGTTAATAGTGCGACTTTTTTTGGTTTACTCATGATTTGCGTTGCTCAAAGTAGATAACAATTATAAAACAGCCCGGCAAGATCATTGCCGGACTACATAGATACTGTGATT
>CAYUAE010000037.1:0-15016 GCA_964442675.1 uncultured Methylomarinum sp. | reverse complement strand
AAGAACAAATTTTGTACTCGCCGCAATAGTGAGGCGTCACAAGGTGCTGGGTTTACGATGATTTATCACACTGCCCCGCACCACAGCCACAATTTTTCCCGCAGCCCAGGCCTTCTTCTTTGGCGGGGCCGAATTCGGGGTGTTTGGCGGCGTATTTGCGGGCAGCCTGTTGTACCAGAATCCAGCCACTCATCAGGATGAAAATAATTCCCATGGCAATCAAAAAGTTAAGCATTATTCTCTCCGGTTAGATTTGACCACCGAGGCCGGCGAAGCCCATGAATGTCATCGACAAGATTCCAGCCAGCATCATGCTCAGGGCAGCAGCCTGAGTGATGTTAGGCAGTTTGGATAACTCCAGCTTTTCGCGTAATCCGGCCATCAGCATGATAGCTAAGGCGAAACCTGCGCCCGCACCGAGGCTGAATGCAATCGACTGAAAAAAATCATATTGGCGAGCAGTTTGAAACAGGGCAACGCCTAAAATTGCACAGTTGGTTGTGATCAAGGGTAAAAAGATACCGAGGGCGCGAAACAGTGTCGGGCTGAATTTTTTCAGCACCATTTCCACCAGTTGTACGGCCGAGGCGATGATGGCGATATAGCTGATCAGGCGCAAAAATTCCAGCTGATAGGTGGTTAGAATCCAGTTGATGCCATAAGCACATAAGGAACTGATAAACATCACGAAGGCGGTGGCCAGACTCATGTTAAAGGCGGTATCGCGTTTAGCGGACACGCCGACGAAAGGGCATAAGCCTAAAAACATGGCCAGGACAAAGTTGTTAATCAGAAAGGCACTGAGAAAAATAAAGCTTAAGGATTCAGGATTCATACGTTCACCTTAGTGTCGTTGAGGCACGGTGCAGTGTGAGGCGGCAAGCTCTTGCTTAATGGCTGATGAGCTTCTACGCTGTTTGACATAGTTGATCAACAGCAGCCAGCAGCCGAGGACGATAAAACCGCCTGGGGGCAGAATCATCACCACCCAGGGTTCAAACTGGTCGCTGAAAACAGGGTAGCCGAGCAATTGGCCGGCACCGAGTAATTCGCGGACGCCACCCAGCATAATCAGCGCCAGGGTAAAGCCCAGCCCCATGCCGGTTGCACTTACCACAGAGCGGCCAAAGCTGTTTTTGGAGGCGAAGGCTTCCGCACGGCCCAGAATCAGACAGTTCACGACAATCAGCTGAATAAAGGCACCGAGTTTGTTGTATAAATCAAGACTGATGGCCTGAATAATATAATCTACCAAGGTCACGAAGGTGGCGATAATGACGATATACGTCGTGATTCTGACTTGTTTGGGGATGAAATGGCGTAAGGCCGAGACCAGCGCATTGGAGCAGACGAGGACAAACAGTGTGGCAATGCCCATACCCAGCGCATTTTCAACCGTGTTGGTTACGGCCAGAACCGGGCATAGTCCTAACATCATGACAAATACCGGATTTTCTTTCCATAAGCCGGCGGTAAAATCCTGGAAGCTGATGGGGGCTTGTTCATTTTGTTTCATGGCTTACCTCTTTGCGGGCCGCATTTTCCAGTAACGTCAGATTTTTAGCAATGATCGGATGAAATTTGTGAGCGCTCTGGTTCAGCATACGGCCAACGGCATTTGATGTAATGGTTGAGCCTGCGATGGCGTCGATTTCAAAAGGATATTTTTTGCTGCCGTGCCGAACTGTTTTAATATCATGCAATAAGGCGCCCGAATTCGGGTCGACTTTTGCGCTGAGACAGTTGAAGTTGGCTAAAAATTCCGCATTCGTGCTGATTTGAGTCCCAAAACCCGGCGTTTCGGTACTTTTAAGAACATCGAAGCCGGTAATACACCCCGTATAAGGGTTGTAGGCATACAATATTTTAACGGTATCCTGATAACCTTGCGCCTGGGCGGGCAGGGCTATGCCGACGAGGGTGTTGTCGGCATCGTAGCCGGCATAAATCAGCTCACCGCTGGTTTTGTCGTCGGCGGCTGTTAACTGTCCGTTGTCCACCTTGAAAGTCAGGTATTTGACGGCATTGGGCAGAATCTTGAAAATGGCACGCTCGGTGGCGATACGTTGATTTTCGCTAATAATCGGTTTGGTGTATTCATAAACCAGCACTACCAGCAAGCCCGATAACATGGCAACCACCGACAAGGTGGCGATCAGGCGGGTGCTGGAGGGCAGTTCAGGTACCTCGGGTTGTTGGGCCATCAGGAGTCCTCTTTTTTGCGTGCGCCATAAATACGGGGTTGAGTATAACGTTCAATCAGTGGTGTGGCGGCGTTACCGAATAAAATGGCATACATAACAGCCTCTGTCAGTCCGCCAAATAAACGGATGATGACGGTTAAAAAACCCACCAGCAGGCCAAAAATAAAGATGCCCAGTGGCGTCACCGGCGAGGCTACCATGTCGCTGGCCATAAAGACTGCGCCGAACATCAGGCCGCCGGAAAAAATCATGAATGCAGGGCTTGGATAATGGCTGGCGTCGTAAAAATAAAATACGGCGGCGGTTGCGGCGGTGCCGAAGATGACAGAAGCCGGAATGCGCCAGTCCAGCATTTTGCGCCACATCAGATAGAGCCCACATAACAAAATCAATAAGGCTGAGGTTTCTCCGGTCGAGCCTTCGGTCAACCCCAAAAACAGCGATTGACTGTCGGTCATGATGCCCTGAAATTTCATCAAGGCCAGCGGTGTCGCGCCACTGAAGCCATCGACGACATGCGCGCTCCATTCGGCTGTGGCGGCGGGCTTCATAAAAGGCAGCGCCAGTGTAGAGGGAATGAATTCGACAAAACGGTTTGGCGCCAATGCAGGCGTCCAGGTGGTAATGGCAACGGGAAATGCCGCCTGTACGAAGGCGCGGCCAACCAAAGCCGGATTGAAGACATTAAAACCGATACCACCGAACAGGGTTTTTCCCATGGCGATGGCGACAAATCCGGCAACCGCACCCATCCATAAGGGAAACCCTGGCGGCAGCGTCATCGCCAGTAACAGGCCGGTGATGGTCGCGCTGTAGTCTTTGAGCGTATTGGCTTTGCCGGACAAACGACAAAACAAAGATTCTGTTCCAAGGCAGGCCAGCGTCGTGACGATGATCAAGGCCAAGGCGCTGATACCAAATTGCCAGACGGAAAAGGCAACCAGCGGCAACAAGGCATAAACGACGTTACGCATGATTTTTTCCACCGTCAACGGACTGTGAATATAGGGCGACGGGCGAAGATCGATGAGTGGATGTTTAGCCATTTTGAATATGTCGTTCCCGGTTCAGGGTTTTGGCAATCTTGAAATATTGCACCAGTGGAATATTAGATGGGCAGACATAGCTGCATGCGCCGCATTCAAAACAATCATTCAAGTGATAGTGTTCCTCCATCACGTCATAACGGCGTTTGTCGGCCAGCATGCCTAATTCAGATGGATTCAGGTTGATTGGACAGGCTTGCAGGCACAATGAGCATTTTATGCAGGGCAAAATATCTTTAGGCTTATAGGCATGTTGGTCCAGAATCAAGACGCCACCGGTGCTTTTAGTTACCGGTGTTTCCAGTGAGGCGACAGGCAATCCCATCATCGGGCCACCCAGGATGATTTCCGCTTCCTGGCCGGTGAAATCGGCTTTATCCAGAATATCCTGCAGTGGTGTGCCCACCGGAACCACGTAGTTGCCCGGTTGCGCCAGATCATCACCGGTGACGGTAATAATCCGTTCAACCAGTCCTTGCCGGTTTGGCAGCAAGCGGCCCATTTCCGCCAGTGTTGCGACATTGAAGACGGCCAGGCCGATTTCCGAAGGTAAGCCGCGCGAGGGTATTTCGACACCCAGCAGGGATTTGACCAACATTTTTTCAGCCCCTTGCGGGTATTTGGTTTCCACCGCTTCAACCTGAATTCGGCCATCTGCGGGCAGGCGCGGCGAAATAGCCTCCAGTACTTCCAGTTTGTTGTCTTCGATGCCGATGATGCTGCGCTCGGCGGAGACTGCTTTCATCGCAATTTGAATGCCACGAATCAAATCATCCACTTTTTCCAGCATAATGCGGTGGTCAGTGGTTAAAAACGGCTCACACTCGCAGCCATTGACGATAATGGTATGAATGCTGCGGTCTTTGGGCAGCAACATTTTTGCATAGCTTGGGAAACCTGCGCCGCCTAAACCGACCAGGCCGGTTTGCTTGACCTCATTGATGATTTGTTCGGGCGTCATCCGGGTGTAATCCTGGTATTCTCCCGAGACTGGAATTTGTGGCGAGCTGGGGTCGGTGTCGATGACAATCGACATGACTTTACTGCCTTTAGGCCCTGGCATTAAATCGATCTCGCGCACGCTGCCGCTGACCGAGGCATGAATCGGCACCGATAAGGCATTTTCAGCAGGTTCAGCAATCACTTCACCGCGCACCACATACTGGCCTTTATGCACGATGGGAATCGCTGGCGCACCGATATGCTGCGCCAGCGGCAGGATGACCCGCTCCGGAAAAGGCAAACGCAGCGTTTTTTTATGCTGCGTTATCGATTTGTATTCCGGTGGGTGAATGCCATGGGGAAAGGTCTTGCGGATAAAAAAATCAAGTAAACCCATGATTACTGATACTTAGCCGCCCGTTTAATCAATTTATCCAGATTCGGTTCATTCGGATTCCACGGTGTGCCTGGGTGAATGATGTCAACCGGACATTTTTCCGCCGCTTTGACGATATCTTCATAGCTGCCAGCGGTAGGGTCGGCAACATAGGCCTTTTTCTCTTCATTGTATTTGAAGATATTAGGGTTAGTGTCGATACATTCATCGCAGCTGGTGCAATCGGGCGTTTCAATCCAGGCCGGCTCAAATGCAGGGGCTGGTGCATCACTGCTGTCCGATGTTGCCGCCGGCTCTGTTGCCGAAGGTTGAGTTGCCGCAGGGGCTGGTGCCGGCGCTGTCGTAGCTGGTGGCGCTGCGGAGATAGCTTTGAGCAAGTCGGCCTGATCGCCGCCGGCAACCAGATTCATCAAACCGGCAATGAGTTTTTGCGCGGCTTCGTTTTTGGCTTGCTCGGCAATCTGTTGGGGATCAATTTTATCCTCGTCTTCGCCGACCAATGATTTTAACAGGCGCCAGAATTCGCGGCGCTCCACGGTTGAATTGACAATTTCAGCACCCACCAGCACGCGGATGAGCGTGTTGTCTTGTGGGTCAATCGCCCAGATGAAAGGGATTTTATCGTGCTTGTCATCCTCATCCAGATTGATGAACTCGTGCAGTAAGACCATGTCATCATTCCACTGATCCTGCGGCACAATGCTGAAATGTTTACGAAAGCGGCCTTCGGTCAATGCCCAGTCGGCAAAGGTGAATGGCAGCACCATACTTTCTTCATTGCCGTATTCATCAGTGTAATTCAGGGTGTATTCGGTCCAGTCGTCGGCAATGGCCGGATTGCCTTTGATAGAGAGGCACTGTTTCCAGCCCTGACCCTTGTCAGGGTCAAAATGCATCAGCGGATAGGCGCGTGACTCCACGGCCATTTTACTCTGGCGTGTGGCCATGTCATCACCGACGCCGTGTTCAGGCTGGCACACCGAGTAGATATTGAAAATGGCCGGTCCCCGATAATTGAGGCCATCAATATAGCCTTCCAGCAGATGGCTCAGATTGGATTGGGCACCTTGCAGAACAAAACTGGTGCGATGGGCCATCGCAATCAGGCTCATTTCCTTGCGTTTTTCCTGCTTGCCTTTTTTCTGCTCGCCATAAGATGCCATATCAGAAATCTGCGACAGGAAGCTGGCCGTGCTGGCCTGACCGCCGGTGTTGGAATACACTTGTGTATCCAATACCAGAATTTTCAACGGTGTGCCTGACATCAGGGCTCGCGACAGGTTTTGAAAGCCTATATCGTACATGGCGCCGTCTCCGCCGATGCATACCAGCGGCGGACACAGCTTGTATTCTTCTTCGTTGAACTGATTCCAGTCGAAATAGGTAAAGAAACGGTCGTGTTCGTCTTTATCATATTTTCCGGCAATCTCCAGCTCTGCCATGCGAATCGCTTTGAAGCCTTCAGCCATGGTGCGCATATGGCCTTCAAACAGGCCCATGGCGACCGATGGCGCATCCTGGAATAAATGATTGGTCCATGGAAACGGGTAGGGGTTGTACGGAAAAGTTGATCCCCAGACGCTGGTGCAGCCGGTACTGTTGCTGATGCCTAAAGCGGCGCGGCCATTGCCGGTAACGCCTTCGACATATTGCCATTTTAAGTGTTTCAGTTTGGCGACCAGTTGGGTGGCCCACTTCAGCCAGTCTTTATCAATAGGTTGATGGGGTTTGCCTTCTTCCAGCTTGGTGGTCAGTTTGGTCAGCGTCAGGTCGACATTTTTATTCTGGGCAATAGCATCTTCAATGGCATCGACATCGCTGATATCCAGTTTTTCGGCCAGTTTCAAGCGAATATGTTTTTCCATATCGTTGATCAACCGGTCGATATGTTGCAGATGCTTTTTAACGCGAGGCTGCATCAATGCGGTTACGGTCGAGGTGAACAGGTGAATAACCGACTTTTCACCACAACCCGCGCAGGCGCCATCGCCGCAGACCATTGAGCCATAGTTGCTTTTGTCTTGCAGCAAGGTGTGCAGTGCGCCGATTTTCTCATCAATATCATCGATGCGATTGAATTTCGGATTGGATGTCGGCAGATCCAGCCAGTATTCCCATTCAGAATAGAGCTTTTGCAGGCTTTCATGGGTTTGCGGGGCAGGCTCTAATGCACCATCTTCACATTCTTTCACACATTCCATACAGCCTTTACAGGTGTAAGGATTGATGGTGATGGAATAGAGGCCGCCGCTATTGGGCTGACGCTTGTTCATCTGGTCATGGTAGGGACGGGTCAGGGCAAATTTAAACTCGCCCATGGTGTCTTTGAACCAGTCGAATTCCTGCGCGACTTCGTCACGAACATCCTCAGGATATTCCTTGATGGTTTCGCCAATCGCTTTGGCAAAAATCGGGGTCAGGTCAGTGCCTTCCGATTTTTCCCGGGTCAGATCATGGTATTTACGTTCTACGCTACGCACAGCGCGGCGCAGGTGTTTAACCTTACGGCCCTGGCGTTCGATGCGTTTGATATTGGTTTCAAAGACTTCGCCGACGGTGTTGATTAAGCCTGGAATTGCGCTGTCAGGACACAGCGAGAAACAGTCTCCACAGGCCGTGCAGTTTTCGGGAATCCAGACCGGATGTTCGTGGCGGATACTGCTCATGTCACGAAAGACGCCGGTAGCGGCTGGCATGATGCCGGTTGCAGAAAAAGGGTCGGCCAGGTTATCGTTGCCATGACCGGTTTTGTAGTTGAAACCGACCTGATTCCAGAAACGATGAATATCCGATAAATTATCATCGTTGGCCGGGCGTTTGCGCAACAGGATCGGCGCAACCACGTCTTTTATTTTTGCACTTTCATGAATGTCGCCAACCGTCATTTCTTCATGCGGCAGTGGATGTGCTTCTTCGAAGCCACGTTTTACGGTACGGAAATTATCTTCGACAACCGTGCCGCCTTTATCAGCAAATTTAT
This sequence comes from uncultured Methylomarinum sp., assembly GCA_964442675.1. GTDB lineage: Bacteria > Pseudomonadota > Gammaproteobacteria > Methylococcales > Methylomonadaceae > Methylomarinum. The sequence continues at coordinate 7,447 of CAYUAE010000037.1, read as the reverse complement.
TTTTCAGCGTTTGATGGACGGCGTCTAAAACCTGCTGTTGGGTCTTGCCGGCTTTTTCAGCAAATGGCGAGGCTTTGAAAAATGCGCCCTGAAAGGCGATGCCTTGCATGCGGAACTGCAATTCCGGGTCAGAGGCTTCTTCCCGCGCGATCTTGAAGGCATCGATATAAAATACCTTGATGTTGCGATCGACCATGAATTGTTGCGCTGCTTTAGGGAACGATCGCCAGACGGCTTCGGGTGACTCCAGCGCACTCTGGATAATAAAGGTACCACCTTCTTTCAAGCCCAATAATGGATTGGTGTGGCTGAATACATTGGGGTCAGGCGACATGACCACATCGACATGCTGATATTCACAGTTCAGATGAATCGGCTGTTCCGATACTGCGAGATAATAGGTGGTCGGATGGCCTTTTTTCTCGGAACCATATTTCGGATTGGCCTTGATGTTGAAATCGGTCAAGTCAAACAACGTCATGGCCAGGTTTTTGCCGGTGGTTACCGCACCCCAGCCGCCGATTGAATGCATGCGCATGATCAGGCTGTTTTCAGGCAGAAGATCCGGATTTTCCTGACGTTTTAAGGCCAGCTGACGGATGCCGGGATAAGCCTGTTCGATTTGTTGGTTATGAATTTCCTGTTGCGGCGACCAGGCTGTTTCGCGGATAAAATCAATGCCTAAGTAGAAAAAGGTACGTTTTTCACCATCCGGCAGCATATTGTTGATGGCGGCAATTAAATCGCCGGGTTGTAAATCGCGGCTGCCGAGACCAAAACAGCCGGAAAACAGTTCCGGTGCCTGTTCCATTTTGGTGTAGCTTTCATATTCAGGGTAAGGGGTCACGCTTTTGCTGCGGCCATTTTCCAGGCATTTGCTCAACGTCGCGCGGATTTCCCGCATTAACGGCAAATCTTCGGCCAGAGGCTGGTCGGTACGTTCCAGCACCAATACCGCTTTTTTGTTTTTCAGCAGTTTGCTGACCAGATCGCCAGGGAAAGGGCGGAACATCGTCATATCGGCAACAGCACACTTCAGGCCGCGTGTTTCTTGCAAATAATCGACGACAGCTTGTGCGGTTACGGTAATGCTGCCCTGACCGATAATCAAATAATCAGCATCTTTGACGCCAGTCACGGTGACGCGATGATAGCGGCGGCCTGTCAGTGCATACCATTCATCCATGCATTGGTCGGCAAAATGTGCAACATGATCGAAAAAATAGGGGCGCTGTGCCGCTGTCGTTTGCATGTAAGCGTCTTGATTGGTGACGGTTCCGGTCATCATCGGTTTATCGACATCCCAGTTCATCGGGATGCGGCGACGGCTTTCACCATACAAGATGCGCTGGGCCGGGGTCGGGGTTGGAATGATATCATCCGGACGTCCCAGATATTCTTCAATCAACTCGCGTTCCGGCAAGTTTAAAGGTTCGATTAAATGTGAGGTTAAAAAGCCATCTTGCGCGACGGCAACCGGGTTTAACGCCAGTTCAGCAATTTTACGGCCAATGATATTCAGATCTGCGACAGCCTGACCGCTATTACCGAATAGCTGAATAAAGCCGGTATCGTCCATGCAGTGGTAATCATCATGGCCGCAATGTACATTCAGGGTCGATTTTGTAATTGAGCGGGTAGCGATATTGAGGATATAAGGCAGTCTTTTTCCGACTGCGGCATACAGGGACTCATGCATATACGCAATGCCCTGAGAAGCTGAAAAATTACTGGCGCGTAAGCCGCTTAATGATAATCCAGCAGTCATGCCGGCAGCGGCATGCTCACCTTCGGGCTGGATAAAAATCAGTGGCCGTTCGGAAATGTTCAAAAAACCATTGTTTGCCGCTTGTGCCCATTGCTCGCCCATATTGCTCGCAGGCGTGATTGGAAAAGCGCCGGCCGCATCACTGGCGTGCTTTTCACAATGAAATACGGCCGAGCTGCCATCCATTGCGACTCGAATGCCAGGGTATTTGAATTTAGTTGTTTCTTTTGCTTTACCAAACAAAGCCATGCGATTCCTCAAAAGAATTAAGGTTTAATTGAGATTGTAATTTCAGGTCAGCCTAATGGCAGCGGCTCATTGCGATGTGAGCGCTGTGCTTCTTTGCCCACACTGGAACGGGTGGTTCCCAGTTTGCTGTCTATCCAAACGATGGCCCCGGTCGGGCAACGTTCTATCGGTGTTCTATCGACGTCAATCTGATCATAGAGCTCATAGTTTATCACGGCCAGATTGTTTTTGATTTCGATAAGGCCCGGCGGGGCGTCAACGGCGCATTTTTCGCAACCGGTACAGGCTACTTCACACTCAGCCAGGGCATCATCACCTTCAGCCAGGCTTTTGCAGGCGACGAAAAGTTTATGGCTGACAGGATGTAAGGAAAACAAATCTTTCGGACAGACGACGACACAATCATTACATGCAGTGCATTTGTCTTCAACCACAATCGGCAGACCATGTTCATCCATGAAAATGGCATCAAAATCACAGACTTCCGCGCAATCGGCAAGGCCTAGGCAGCCCCAGCTGCAGCCTTTACCACCACCAGCAACCGTTGCAGCAGCCTGGCAGGACTTCATGCCTTCATATTTTGCCCGGGTATAGGCGACATGGGTTCCACCGGCACACGCTAACCTGGCGACGACTTTTTCTTTTGGCTTCATGTCCACGCCAAGATATTCGGCAATTTGTGCATTGCCTTCAGGGGTGTTGACGGTACAGTCAGATGGATTTTTCCGGCCGGCAACGACGGCTTCTGCAAAGGGCCTGCAGCCGGGTTCACCACATGCACCGCATTGTGCTTGCGGTAACATTTCATCCACTTCATCAATCCGCGGATCTTCTCTTACAAACAGTTTTTTGTTTGCGATAGCGAGTATGATGGCCAGGGCTGTGCCCAGGGCAACCATAAAAAGAGCGGCAGTTAAGATACTTGATGTCATGTGTTTCGTTAAATCCCTAAAAAAACAAAGGATTTATCATTAGAGTATGAATTGAATAATCGTGTACTTTACACGAAAATGCCCCTCAAAGGCAAAATTGCATATTTATATAAGTTATTGATTATATGTTTAAATGAGCTTATCTGGGCGGAATAAGCATTGTCTAGTCCATGAAATTTAGGCATAATGCGGAGAATTTTACACATTGGAAACTATGTTATGCGTGAAATGTTAATACAAGGCGCGGAATTGATGATTGCGGGTATGTCGATTGTTTTCATATTCCTGGCATTGCTGGTATTCGCCGTGACCGGACTACGCAAAGTGGTGGAAAAGTTTCTGCCGGAACCTGTGATTGAACCCAAATATCCAAAACCTAAGCCTGTTACCGTGCAGGCTGATGTTGTTACTGCGATTACCCTCGCAGTGCGGCAATATCGGGATAAACATTTATCGTAATTACTCAGCGTATTTAGGTCTTTACTATCAGCCACTTACTCCAGAAGACGCCGTAAATACATCCGTGTAGGCTTGAATGTGACATCCTTGTCACATACACTTCTTCCGTAAGCAACTGATATTAAATGGTATTTATTTTTTAAAATACACTGAGTAGATACCATTTATCTTAGCTTAAGGGGTTTTAAGCTGCCCGAATAGTTTAAGAAATATTACCCACAAGGTATTTATAAGTATGGTCTAAAAAAAGACCCAGGAGAAAAAAATGGCAAAACCATTAGGTATAACTGAAGTTGTGCTGCGGGATGCACATCAATCAATTTTGGCAACACGTCTACGCATTGAAGACATGTTGCCGGTTTGTGAACAACTGGATCAGATTGGATACTGGTCAATTGAATCTTGGGGTGGCGCTACTTTTGATGCCTGTATACGTTATTTGGGGGAAGATCCTTGGGAAAGATTGCGTCTTCTGAAGAAGGCGATGCCAAATACGCCGCAACAAATGCTTTTTCGTGGGCAAAACATTTTAGGTTATCGGCATTATGCGGATGATGTGGTTGATAAATTTGTCGAGCGTTGTGTTGTCAATGGAATTGATGTTTTTCGTATTTTTGATGCCATGAATGACATGCGCAATATTGAGCGTGCGATAAAGGCTGTACTGAATACGGATGCTCATGCGCAAGGCACTATCTCCTATACGATCAGCCCGGTGCATACCATTGAAAAATGGGTGGACCAGGGGCGTGAAATTGAAGACCTTGGAGCACATTCCATTTGTATTAAAGACATGGCCGGGCTGTTGACGCCTTATGATGCTTACGAGCTGGTTTCACAGTTGAAAAAAGCGGTTGATATTCCGATTCATTTACATTGTCATGCCACGACGGGCTTGAGTGTCGGTACGCTGATCAAGGCCATAGATGCCGGTGTGGATAATGTCGACACGGCAATTTCATCTTTGAGTATGACCTATGGTCACAGCCCCACTGAAACCATTGTTGCCAGTTTGAAAGGTCAGCCGCGTGATACCGGTTTGGCGCTCGAGAAGTTTGAGCCTTTGGCTGATCATTTCCGTGAAGTCCGCAAGAAATATGCCCAGTTTGAAGGTAGCTTGAAAGGGGTCGATAGTCGTATCCTGATTTCTCAGGTGCCTGGTGGCATGTTGACTAATATGGAAAGCCAATTGAGAGAACAGGGTGCAGAAGATAAATTTGCCGAAGTATTGAAAGAAATTCCACGGGTGCGAGAGGATTTAGGTTATTTGCCATTGGTTACGCCAACGTCACAAATTGTCGGAACCCAGGCGGTGATGAATGTTTTATCTGGGGAGCGCTATAAAACAATCAGTAAGGAAACTGCCGGTGTATTGAAGGGTGAATACGGCAAGACACCAGCACCGGTCAATAAAGATTTACAGGCGCGGGTATTGGACGGCCAGGAGCCGATTACCTGTCGCCCCGCTGATTTGCTGGAACCGGAAATGGAGAAGTTGATTACAGAGGTCATCGAAAAAGCGGCGGAAGAAGGCGTGAAGTTGTCTGATCCAGTGGAAGATGATGCGTTGATTTATGCTCTGTTTGCGCAAGTGGGCTGGAAATTTCTGAAAAACAGAGGGAATCCGGAGGCATTTGAAGCAGCACCAGATCCTGAAGCATTTGCGCGACAATCTGCTGGTGAGTTGCCGGTTGAAAACTATACAGTCAATGTGAATGGCGCAAATTATAACGTTGTGATCGGCCCGGGTAATGCCGATATTCAGGTGCAACCTGCAGGTGCTGCTCAGGCGGTGAGTGCGCCGACAGCAACAGCCGCACCGACTGCAAGCACGGGTGAAGCCGTAACCGCCCCAATGGCGGGGACTATTTTGAAAGTCAATGTTAATGTGGGTGACAACGTGAATGCTGGCGATGTAGTTGTCATTATGGAAGCGATGAAAATGGAGACCGAAGTGCGGGCAAAGGCGGCGGGAACGGTCTCCGCTGTGAACGTTAAAGAAGGCGATGCGGTGTCCGTAGGTGATACCCTGATTGTTTTATAAGGCAGGGGAAAACTATGGAAAATTTGACACTACTTTGGGAAAGTACCGGGCTGTATAGCATTTCTGGCGGTCAGGCTGCCATGATGGCGGTGGGGTTTTTGCTGTTATATCTGGCGATTAAAAAAGGTTTCGAACCTTTATTATTATTACCCATTGGCTTTGGTGCCATATTGGTCAATATTCCCGTTGCTGACATGGGCGGTGAAGGCGGTATTCTGCATTACTTATATTTCGGCATTAAATCCGGCATATTTCCGCTATTGATCTTTATGGGCGTTGGCGCGATGACTGACTTTGGGCCGATGCTGGCAAACCCTAAAACCTTGTTTTTGGGTGCGGCGGCCCAGTTTGGTATTTTTGCCACATTGTTGGGTGCGCTGGCTTTGAATGTGATTCCCGGGCTGGAGTTTTCATTTAAAGACGCTGCCGCGATTGCGATTATTGGTGGGGCCGATGGGCCAACCGCAATCTATGTCGCCTCTAAATTGTCGCCGGAATTATTGGGTGCCATTGCGGTTGCTGCCTATTCCTATATGGCGTTGGTACCGCTGATTCAACCGCCCATTATGCGCGCATTGACGACAGAAGAGGAGCGTTCCATTGAGATGCAGCAATTACGCGCTGTGAGTCAATCGGAAAAAATATTGTTTCCATTGATGCTGTTGTTCTTGACTGCCTTTCTGTTGCCTTCGGCGGCGCCATTAGTTGGTATGTTTTGTCTGGGGAACCTGATGAACACCTGTGGCGTGGTTGAACGTCTGAGTAAAACAGCACAGAATGAATTGATCAATATTGTGACTATTTTTCTAGGCTTGTCGGTAGGTTCAAAGCTGAGTGCAGAAGCGTTTTTGACCTTCAAGACCTTGGGTATTTTGGCGTTGGGCGCGATTGCGTTCTGTATTGGGACAGCCTGTGGTGTCTTGATGGCGAAAGTCATGAATAAATACAGTAAAACCCCTATCAATCCATTGATTGGGGGCGCCGGAGTTTCTGCTGTACCGATGGCGGCACGGGTTGCCAATAAGTTAGGATTGGAGTCTAATCCGCATAACTTCCTGTTGATGCATGCGATGGGCCCAAATGTGGCCGGTGTTATCGGTTCGGCAGTTGCGGCAGGTGTATTGTTGAGTCTGGTGAATTAATTACAAACGGTGAGATCTGTAGGCATGAGCAAAATATATTAAAGAAATCTCATATCTGTCCGATATGGTGTCTGCATGTTTTAATATTGTTTGTATCTGGATCCGTGACGTTGTGGATCCAGATCTATTGAATAGAGGAGAACCAGTATGGATGTTTCATCCGTTTCAAATATGCTCGTAACCGCTCATGCAGCCGTGCCAAAACAGACGCAGGAAGTGGTTGAGGGTAATCGGCCTGATGGCGATGGTGATCGTGATGATGCTGTCAGTTCTGTTACAGAAACTCAAAAAACAACCGCCGCCACGGGCACCATTGGCAGTCAGCTGGATGTGACAGCCTGAGTGTGTTGATTGGTTTGACAATTTTAAGCTGGAAAAGCCTGATACCTGTGACATGGGTATCAGGCTTTTTTGTTTTTAGTGATCAAACGGTCGGAGAAGGTTAAGCTGGGTAAACGTTTCTCCATCGTTTTCGAAATGACTGAAGCGCGTTAAGCTGGCGGGGGGGAGGTCAAACTGAAAACATTGCGGGTAAGGGAGCTTGAAAATCAGCGAGAAGATGAGCCGGATCACGCCGGCATGGGTGATGAGTAAAATGTGTTGACCACTATAGGTATTCAATACATTATGCCAACTTTGTGTGATACGTTGTTGAAATTCAATAAAGGCCTCGCCTGCAGGTGGGGCGTTTTTTATTGGGTTGCGGTAGAACGCTTGCAGTAATTCAGGAGAGTGTCGGTGGATGTCTTCCTGGCTTTTACCTTCCCAGTCACCAAAATGAATTTCGCGCAGGTTGTCATCAATCTGTAGCGGGATTTGTTGCTGCTGGCTGAGATATTGGGCAAAACTGAGG
>CAYUAE010000036.1:0-15163 GCA_964442675.1 uncultured Methylomarinum sp. | reverse complement strand
ATCATGAATCAGCTTTTGTTTGTGGATTGCTACATGATATTGGTTTATTGGTTTTTTTTCGCAAAATCCCGGATCTGGCCAGAGAAGTCAATTTACTCTTGCACTCAGAAAAAGAGCAAAATATGTTCACAGAAGCCGAGTTGGAAACACAAATCATTGGTTTTGACCATTATCTAATGGGGGGCGAGCTTTGCCGAGCCTGGAATCTGCCTGACATAATTATTCAAACCATCTTGCAACATCACCCAGATGCTGTCACACATAAATTTTCTCGATTAGCACTTATCATCCGTGAAATCAATTTTTTTGTCGCATCGGGAATGCTGCCTGACCCCGTAAAATTGAATATCGAGGGCGAAATGCTGTCCGATATTGTCGAAAAGGCGTTGTTTGAGTTTGAAGAAATCTTCAAAATTTTTTATCCTGATAAATAATCACCCCTTTATAACCTTTTCCATACAAACTATGCTCTCAAAAAAACTGATATTTGTGCTTTCGCTGCTGATTGCAGGCTGCTCATCAATTTACTTAAACACCCTGGAAAAAATAGGCATTCCCAAGCGACAAGTCATGATCCATCGCGTCGAAAAAATGCGGGATACCCAGGAAGAAGCGAAACAGCAATTTAAATCTGCACTGGCACAATTTCAGACCTTAACCCATTATTCCGGTGGCGACCTTGAAGACACCTATCAGCGCTTGAACGATGCCTATCAAAAAAGTCTGGATAAAGCCAATGAAATCCATAAGCGCATTGAAGACATTGAAGATGTTTCCGAAGCGCTGTTCGCTGAATGGGAAGACGAAATAGACCAATACAGCAATGCCTCTTTAAAGCGTCGCAGCCAACAAAAACTGACGGCGACCAAACGTCAATACCTGCAACTGATCACGGCGATGAAAAAGGCAGAAGCAAAAATGCAGCCGGTTTTAGCCGTGTTTAAAGACCAGGTTTTATATTTAAAACATAACCTGAATGCACAAGCGATTGCCTCACTCAAAGAAGATTTGGCCGACATTGAATCTGATGTTTCCAAACTGATTCTCGCCATGGAAAAATCGATTGCCGAAGCCAACCAATTCATTCAAGCCATGGAAAAAAACTAACCAGTTTTCACCCCACATAACAAGTCCTTTTTTATGTGGGGTGAAACTTTCAAACCAAACAACGACTGGCCCAGTATAATAGCTTCATTTCTTCATTTCACTGCCGCTTGTGAGTCATACAAACCATCCCTATAACTGGAATACCATCGCACGCATTGCGTTTAAACATAAAAAAGAACTGATCATTGCCAATTTCATTGCGCTATTGGCGACCCTTTCCAGTGTTCCCGTCCCTTTGTTAATGCCACTTCTGGTCGATGAAGTTTTACTCAACAAGCCCGGCACGATTGTTCATTTCATCAATCAATTTACCCCGCCACAATGGCAGCAACCCGTTGTATACCTTACGACCATTTTGCTGGCCAGTGTGTTGCTGCGCCTTATGGCGCTGATATTCAATATTATCCAGACCCGACAATTCAGCCTGATTGCAAAAGATGTCATTTTTCGCATCCGTACGCGACTCATCAATCATTTACGCTTTATTTCCATGTCGGAATACGAAAGCCTCGGCAGCGGCAATATTGTCACGCATTTAGTCACCGATCTGGATACGCTGGATAATTTTATCGGCACCACCATCAGTAAATTACTGATCGCCTGCCTGACCGTGTTCGGTACGGCGATTATTTTATTGTGGATGCACTGGCAACTCGGACTGTTTATTATTTTCCTGAACCCGGTTGTCATTTTTTTTGCCCGTTCGATTGGCAGTAAGGTCAAAGACCTGAAAGCCCAGGAAAATAAAGCCTATGGCATTTTTCAGCAAGCACTGACCGAAACACTGGAAGCGATTCATCAGATCCGTGCTTGTAACCGGGAAAAATACTATTGCAACAAACTGATTGACTCGGCAAAAGCCGTTAAAGAACATTCCATCGCATTTGCCTGGAAAAGTGATGCGGCCGTTCGATTCAGTTTTTTAATTTTTTTGTTTGGCTTTGATATTTTTCGTGCCACCGCCATGCTAATGGTGCTGTATTCCGATTTAAGCATTGGCGAAATGTTAGCCGTTTTTGGCTATTTATGGTTTATGATGGCACCGGTTCAGGAAATATTAGGCATACAACAAGCCTTTTTTGCCGCCAAGGCCGCCATCAACCGCATCAACAAACTCACGACACTCAAACAAGAACCCCACTATCCCCATCTTAAAAACCCGTTTATAAATCAGCCCACTGTTTCGGTCAGAATCGAAAACCTGCATTTTCGCTATCAGGACGAACCCATTTTGAATGGCATCAACCTGAACATCGCTAAAGGTGAAAAAGTCGCCTTAGTCGGCGCCAGTGGTGGTGGCAAATCAACCCTGGCCCAGATTCTGATTGGCCTGTACCCGATAGAAAAAGGCATGATTTATTTTGATGATATTCCAGTCACCGAAATCGGCCTTGAAGTCGTGCGCGAAAACGTTGCCACAGTTTTACAACAGCCTGCACTGTTTAATGATACTATCCGTATGAACCTGACCTTAGGGCGTGAAATTGACGACGCTAAGCTGTGGCAGGCATTAGCAATCGCCCAGCTTAAAGACACCATCGACGCTTTGCCAAACAAACTCGACACGGTTATCGGACTCCACGGCATGCGCTTATCTGGCGGCCAACGTCAAAGACTGGCCATCGCCAGAATGGTGGTCAGCCAGCCCAAAGTTGTCATTCTCGATGAAGCGACCTCGGCATTAGATACACAAACCGAATATAAACTGCATCAATCTCTGAATGCTTTTTTACAGGATAAAACCACCATTATTATCGCTCACCGCCTCAGCAGCATCAAACAAGCCGACCATGTCTATGTGTTTGAACAAGGTAAAATCTGTGAGCAAGGCAAACATGACACGTTAATACAGCAAAATGGCCTTTACGCCAAATTATATAGCGAATATCAATAATCAATGACAGAAATTTACGACCTGCACTGCCACTCGACCGCCTCCGACGGTGCTTTATCACCCAGCCAATTGGTTCAGCGTGCATATGAACACGGCGTCACTACGCTGGCACTGACCGATCACGACACCCTAAAGGGGTTAACCGAAGCGCAAATCATGGCAGACACGTTAGGAATCCAGCTTATCCCAGGCATCGAATTATCCGCCAGCTGGGAAAAGAAATGCCTGCATATCGTGGGCTTAGGCATTGACCCGCAGCATCCGGCCTTAATAGACGGCATAAATCTGCAACAACAAATTCGCACCGATCGCGCCACTAAAATCGCTGAAAAACTGGCTAAAAAAAGAATCGAAGGGGTTTTTGAAGCCGTCTGCGCAACAGCTGGAACCGATATGGTCACACGCCTACACTTCGCCCAATATCTATTACAGCAGGAATACGTCACCAGTTTACAAGACGCTTTTGACAAATACTTAGGCCAGGGCAAATCGGCTTATGTCTCAACCCGTTGGGCGACACTCGAACAAACCGTTAGCTGGATTACTGCCAGTGGCGGCATCGCCGTTCTGGCACACCCTCTACGTTATAAACTGACCAGCAGTTGGTTGAAAAGAGCCTTAACCGCATTCAAGCAAGTCGGCGGACGGGGTATTGAAGTTGTCACAGGCCAAAGCTCGGTCGATGATATTCAGCGCAGCCTGCAACTGGCTAAGCGATTTGATTTATTCGCCTCACAAGGTTCTGACTTCCATAACCCGGATAACCCGTGGGTGGAACTCGGTCGTCTCGCGCCCATGCCATCTGGTATCAAACCAGTCTGGAAAGCTGACCCGCTTGCCGCAACGTTGACCTGAACACGCTGTTGCAAGCTTAAATTAAAATTCTACCCCCTGTGCCGCTTTTATACCTTGTTTATAGGCATGTTTAAGCATTTTCATCTCGGTGACCGTATGCGCCACCTCAATCACTTCAGGCGCAGCATTACGGCCAGTCAATACCAGATGCAACCAGGGCGGCTTTTCGTGGCGGATAAAATCGGCAATTTCCTGACCTGAAATCCACTGATAGCCGCAGCAATAATTGATTTCATCCAGAAGAACAAAATCATAGACCTCAGAGCGAATTTTCTGCTTGGCAAATTCCCAGATTTCGCGGCTGGTTTTAATATCCTGCTCGGGATTCTTGGTGTCCCAGGTAAAGCCATCCCCCAACGTATGCCATTCGATATTATCAAAACGCTCGGCCGCTTTTTGTTCTCCAGTTTTCCACTTTCCCTTGATAAACTGAATGACACAGACCTTCATGCCCCAGCCTGCCGCTCGAAATACCATACCGAAAGCACTCGACGACTTGCCCTTGCCTTCACCGGTGTTCACCACCACAATGCCCTGCCTTCTATCTCTTTCCTTCATGCTCCAAACCATTCTGCAACGCGCGCCGGCTGACTGGCAAAATACCAATGCACATACGAGGCGCGTAAATTTTTGTATCGAATACCATTATCACCACGATCACAGTGAAACGCCGGCGTAAATATCTGCTCTGATTCACGTACCGAATGATGAAACTCATGCCCTCTTACCCCCGTTTCATCCTGCCGATAGCCCAATGCGGCCAGCTTTTTCTGCATTCTCGAATTAAAAGGCAAAACTTTAGCCATCGGCCATGCACAACCGGATGGGTCGATAATCAACTGCCCCAATAACATCGCACCGCCACACTCGGCTAATACCGGCTGGCCGACTTCAATAAATGCACGCAAAGAAGCCAGACTGGCCGACTGCGACAAGGCTTGCCCATATAACTCAGGGTATCCGCCCGGCAACCAGAGGGAATCACAATCCGTCGGTATCGGGTCACCTGCCAGGGGCGAAAAATAAACCACCTGCGCCCCCTGTTGTTTTAGCCAGTCGATATTAGCCGGATAAATAAAACAGCAGGCTGCATCTCGTGCAACGGCGATTTTTTTCCTCAACAGGCGCGGCGTATCAGTGTCCGCTGGCAAATCCTGCGAACGGAAGGGCTCAAAAGCCGACATCAACAAAGCGTCATCAACCTGAAAACTGTCAGAAAACTCTGGCACCTCGACCTCATCGGGCCGCATCAGCCCCAAATGGCGTTCCGGCAACCCCGGCGCCTCCTTCAACAGATACGCAATCAATGGCGGCATAGTGTATTCTGCGAGCAGTGTCTTTAACAAACCGGCATGATGCGAGCTGCCCACCCGGTTTGCCAGCACACCGGCAACACGGACGCCAATTTTTTCAGCATAATGGCAAAAACCACTGACCTGCGGCACAATCGAGCCACTCATGCCTTTTGCATCCACAACCAGAAATACTGGACAATCCAACTGCCGCGCCAGATCCGCACTCGAGCCATCTTTGCCGACGCCTTCACGCCCGTCAAACAAGCCCATGACACCCTCAATCAAGCCAAATTCGGCCCCCTGTCGCTGCCGGGCCAACACCTGCCGTGACAAAGCTACGCCAATCATCCGGGTATCCAGATTATAGGATGGCCTGCCGCTGACAGCTTGATGCCACAGAGGATCCAGAAAATCCGGGCCGGCCTTGAATGCTGCTATTTCGCGCTGTCGTGCTTTAAAATACTGTAACAAGGCCAGCATCATCGTCGTTTTACCGCAACCTGACTGTGTTCCGGCCAACAACGCCAGCTTCATGTGTTCCTCCGACATCAGGTAAACATTTTCAGCAATTCAGTCTGTGCCTGAAACATCGGCGCATCACCCGGTTCCAAACGCTTATAATTACCATCGGCCTGCAACACCCAGGCCTGCGAATTATCTTTCAGATAAATGTCTAAATCGTGCAAAACCCGGTCATGCAATTTTTTGTCTTCAATCGGAAAACAGGTTTCCACCCGCCTGAACATATTCCGATCCATCAAATCTGCACTAGAGCAATACACCTGCCAGTTACCACCATTAGCAAAGGCATAGACCCGGGTATGCTCCAGAAAACGGCCGATAATCGAACGCACTTCAATCGTCTCCGAAACACCTTTTATTCCAGGCCTTAAGCAACAAACCCCGCGAACAATCAACTTAATTTCAACCCCGGCCTGTGATGCCCGATATAAGGCCTCAATACATTGCTTTTCAATAATGGCATTGACCTTGATAATGATTTTGGCCGGTTTTCCCTTTTCTGCATTGGCGATTTCGCGGTCAATCATTTTCAACAAGCCTTTATGCAGTGTAAACGGCGATTGCAATAATTTATTCAAACGACTGACTTTCCCTAAGCTGGTCAATTGCGCGAAAATTCGCCGCACATCCTCACCGATGGTTTTATCCGACGTAAACAGCCCATAATCGGTATAAAGCCGCGCCGTTTTCGGGTGATAATTGCCGGTACCTAAATGGGTATAAAATTGCAATTTCTTGCCTTCCTTGCGTAACACCTGACACATCTTGGCATGCGTTTTATAGCCAACAACACCGTATACCACATGCGCAGCGGCTTCCTGTAATTTTGCCGCCAGACCGATATTTTCTTTCTCATCAAAACGAGCGCGTAATTCGATCACGACCGTCACTTCCTTACCACTCCGGGCGGCCTTGATCAAAGCTGCTACAATCGGTGAGTCCATGCCGGTTCGATACAGCGTTTGCTTGATCGCAATGACATCAGGGTCTGCCGCCGCCTGGCGGATGAATTCGACGACCGGCATGAAAGATTCAAATGGATGATGCAATAAATAATCCTGTTGTTTAATGGCCGACATAATATCCTTTTTACGCCCCAAAGCGCCCGGCACATACGGTTTGAACGGACTGAATTTTAAATCCGGACGATCCACTTTGTTATAAATCGCTTGAATCCGGCTCAGATTAACCGGCCCGTTTACCTTAAAAACCTGCCCATCCTGCAAACCAAAACGTGCTTTGAGAAAATTAACCGTTTCTTCCGGGCAATTGGCGTCGATTTCCAGACGTACCTCGTCACCATAATTGCGCATCGCCAGCTCGCCTTCTACCGCATGCAGCAAATCATCAATCGCATCATCATCGACAAAAAAATCGCTGTTGCGGGTGACCCGAAATTGGTAACAGCCTTTTACCGTCATGCCATTAAACAATTCACCGACAAAGGCATGAATAATGGATGATAAAAACACAAAATCACTCGGTCCACCGTCGGTTTCGTCAGGCGGCAAACGCACAATCCGCGGTAAGGCACGTGGTGCCTGCAAGACTGCGCGGCCACTGTTGCGACCAAACGCATCTTTCCCGGTCAGGGTAATAATAAAATTTAAACTCTTGTTTAAAATACGTGGGAAAGGATGCGCCGAATCCAAACCGACAGGCGTTAAAATCGGCAGCAATTCCTCATTAAAATACTGCTCCAGCCAGGCCCGTTGTTTATCCGTCCACTCATTCCGGCGAATAAAGCAAATGTGTTCCTGTTTTAGCTGAGGAATCAGAATTTCATTGAGAACCCGGTATTGTTCATCAACCAAGCGGTGAGTGCGCTCGGCAATTTTCACCAGTTGCTCAGAAGGGGTCAGGCCATCCAGGCCGGTCGCGCCTGGCTCCATCTCGGCCATTTGAATCACACTGGCGACCCGAACCTCATAGAATTCATCCAGATTGGAACAGGAAATACATAAATAATTCAGCCGTTCCAATAAAGGCAGACTCTCATCTTTTGCCTGCGCCAGGACCCTGTCATTAAACTCCAGCAAACTTAATTCGCGGTTGATATACAACTCGGGCGCCGACAAGTCGATTTCTGTTGTGTTTGATTGATTATTAATTTCCTGATTCATCATTATGTCCTGTATTTAACCTAGGAGACTGTCGGATTTAGGAAAATTCTACTGCGACAGTGGGAAATCGGTCCATTTTTCCAATCTTTTTCGTTGCGTAGCACCACTATGCGCCTCAAAAGATCGAAAAACTGTCCTCGATTTTCCACTCGTCTCGTTACGAATCCCTAAACCCGACAGCCTCCCAGTCTTGCCATGTTCATAGTACGCATCCCCTGTAAACCGCCCGTATGAATCGCAACAATTCTGTCCCCACGCTGAAACGCCCCTTGCCGAATCTGGTCATATACCGCATACAGCATTTTGGCGTTATACACCTTATCGAGTCGAATCTGCTGCCTCGCTTCAAACTGCTGCATAAAGGCCAACAACACAGGCGTCGCCTTGGCAAAACCACCGGCATGATAGTCCAACAAAATGCGCCAGTTTGATTTTTCCTCAGGAAAAATCAGCCGCTTAACATCGTCATACAAAAAAGCAGCGCCTTTCAATGCGGCAATGCCAACGATCTGCTTCCCCTGATCGCTGGCGGCTATCAAACCAGCCAGCGTGGTTCCCGTCCCCACGGCGACAGCTAAACTGTCGTATTGTACCGGGATTTCCGTGACAATTTCATGAATACCTTGCAATGCCAATGTACTCGCGCCGCCCTCCGGCAACCAATATTCACCCGTTTTCAAGCCCGGCAGACTGTCAAATGTCCGATATTGCCGCAAATCCCGATAATGCTGCCGTGATACAAATTGTATTTCCATACCCCAGGCCAGCACATCGCGCAACGTCGGACTCAAAACTTCAGGCTTCTCACCACGCACAAAAGCTTTCGTCGTCAACCCCAGCTGTTTTCCGGCATAAGCCAAAGCATGTAAGTGATTCGACCACGGCCCGCCCATACTGATAATGGTGTGCATCTGACAGTGCAGGGCATGATTTAAAATGTATTTCAATTTTCGCCATTTATTGCCGGAAATAACCGGATGAATCAAATCATCCCGTTTCAGCCACAGTTCAACACCGGCCTGCTGTAACAGCGTGTCTTCAATCTTTTGTAATGGCGAGGCGGCAAACCCCTGTTCCAGTTGAGATAAAGCCGGATGCAGCATTTAACCGGCCTGCTTGATAGCGAAGGCGACATCAGCGGCCTGCCGGTTTTCCTTCACATCATGTACCCTGAAAATCTTGACCCCTGCCATCACACCCAAAGCCGTCGTCACCGCCGTTGCCGTTACCAGCTCTTTCGGATTATCCACCTGACAAATACTGCCCATAAAACGCTTGCGACTCGTACCCAGCATAACAGGCACACCCAATGCGACAAATTGATCCAGATTCGCCAATAATTCAAGATTATCCTGTTTGCGTTTCCCAAAGCCAATGCCCGGATCAATGATAATATTAGACTTTGGGATACCGGCCTCCACCGCCACCTCGACCCGCAGTTTGATTGCTTCCAGAATCTCGATCACCGCATCATCATAAAATGGATTGTCCTGCATGGTTTTAGGCGTCCCCTGCCGGTGCATCAATATAATCGGTGTATCGGTTCGCGCCGCCAAAGCCAGAATTTCATCATCGTCTAATCCTGCCGAAATATCGTTGATCCAGTTCGCACCTGCCTCTAAAGCCGCTTTCGCGACCGCACTC
Organism: uncultured Methylomarinum sp.; assembly: GCA_964442675.1. Lineage (GTDB taxonomy): Bacteria > Pseudomonadota > Gammaproteobacteria > Methylococcales > Methylomonadaceae > Methylomarinum. The sequence goes on along the minus strand of CAYUAE010000036.1, from coordinate 5,723 downwards.
AAGGTCGTATCGATACTGATCGGCACGCGTTCTGAAACCTGCTGCCGAATTGCCGTAATAATCGGAACCACACGTTCTATCTGTTGTTCTGCCGTGACCGAATCTGCCCCTGGCCGCGTCGATTCGCCGCCAATGTCGATAATATCTGCCCCCTGTTCCAGCATTTCGCGGCAACGCAAAACCGCCGCATCCACTACATTATATTCCCCACCATCGGAAAAACTGTCTGGCGTGACATTTAAAATCCCCATAATCATGGGCTTATCAATCGCTGCAAGCATCCTGACCTCCTTTTGTCTGATCTTTCTTAAGGTATAATGCAGATTTTCCACACCACAAGATACCGTGAATAAATCTCCCCGTTTGGCTTGGGCCATTACCGGTTCAGGTCATTATATAGAAGAATGCCTTGAATTCCTGCTGACATTGAATCAGGTCGATTTATATATGAGTCAGGCCGGTGAAGAGGTATTGAAAATGTATGGCATCGATATAAAAGAACTGAAAAATCACCTGCCGATTTATCGCGACAAAGCCGCCTCTGCGCCACCGGTCGGATTATTCTATAAAGGTTATTATCACACCTTCGTCATGGCGCCAACCACATCGAATACCATTGCTAAATGTGTCCTGGGCATTGCCGATTCACTGGTCACCAATCTGTATTCCCAGGCTGGAAAATGCCGTGTCCCCAGCATCGTTTACCCTTGTGATATTGCGCCTGAAATGGAAACCACAGCGCCCGGCAAAAAGAAAGTCATGGTCTATCCCCGAAAAATCGATCTTGAAGGCACCGAAAAAATTCGTCAATTCGAATATACCGAGGTGGTAGAAAGCGTGGATGAACTGATTGAAACCGTCAACCGCCGCCTGGCTGATTTAACATGAGCGAACATATTCTGTTTCTGACCGGAAAACTGGCCGAAAAACAATGTCTCCGGGTACTCAGCAACATGCAGCCGGATTTCACCTACACGGTGCATCAAATTGGCGTCAAAGTCGCCGCCCTGATAACCACCGACATGATTGCCCGACGTCTGCACGACACCTTTGGCGCCGATCGCATCATCATTCCCGGGCGTTGTCGTGGCGACCTTGACGCCCTGTCTAAAAAACTCGGCGTACCGGTCGAGCGCGGACCGGAAGAAGTCAAAGATCTGCCACAGTATTTCGGCCATGCCGCGCAACATATCGACTTAAGCGAATATTCCGTCAATATTTTTGCCGAAATTACCGATGCACCCCACATGACGCTGGAACAAGTCATGGCGCGCGCCATTTATTATCGGCAAAACGGGGCGGATGTGATCGACATCGGGTGTTTACCCGGCACTGATTTTCCACACCTGGAAGACTGTATTCAAACCCTGAAGCAAGAAGGCTTTACTGTCAGCATTGATTCACTGGAAACCGATGATTTGTTACGTGGCGGCAAGGCCGGTGCCGATTTTATGCTGAGTCTGACCCAGGATACGCTGTGGATCAGCCATGAAGTGGCCGCCACACCAATTTTAATCCCACAACAGCATGGCAACCTGCAAACGCTCGACAGCGCCATCGAACAACTGCAAAAACAGAACCGTACCTTTATCGTCGATCCGATTCTCGACCCCATTCATTTTGGCTTTACCGAATCGGTCGCACGAAATTTTCAGTTCCGGCAGCGCTACCCCGACATTGAAATGATGCTCGGTATCGGTAACCTGACTGAACTGACGCATGCTGACACAACCGGCATGAATGCTTTGTTATTTGGAATGTGTTCCGAACTTAACATTAATAATGTACTGGCCACCGAAGTCAGTCAACACGCGCGGACGGCAATACGCGAGGCGGATCGTGCCCGCCGCATCATGCATGCCGCCAAACTGCATAACAGCCTGCCCAAGCATATTGATCCCGGCCTGATGACGGTACATGAAACCTCGCCGTTCCCCTACAGCCTGGATGAAATAAAAGCCCTGGCCGAAGAAATTCGTGACCCAAGCTATCGTATTCAAGTCAGTGAAGAAGGTATCCATGTTTTCAATCGCGATGGCTTAAACAGCGCTACCGACCCGTTTGAACTGTTTCCTGCATTAGGCGTAGAAAATGATGGCGGCCATGCCTTTTACCTCGGCGTGGAACTGGCCCGGGCCGAGATTGCCTGGCAATTAGGCAAACGTTTCACCCAGGATCAAAAACTGGACTGGGGCTGCATTACCGACCATAATGAGGGCAGCATTGATTTACACCAATTTAAACCGGCCGGAACGACGTTAAAAAAATGATTCAAGAAGTTATAGTCACCACGTTAAACCGTCAGGGCGTCCCGCATATCGCGCCGATGGGCATTCATGCACATGAAGACAAGTTTGTCATCCGCCCTTTTAAGCCCTGCACCACGCTGGATAACATCGCTGAAACCCATACCGCAATAATCAATTATTGCGATGATGTGCGTATTTTTGCCGGCTGCTTGACCGGCCGTCGCAACTGGCCACTCAAAGAAGCCGAAAAAACCACAGGGCACTACCTGGAATGCGCACTGGCTCATTGCGAACTAAGCATCGAAAAAATTGAAGATGATGACATCCGGCCAATGATTTTCTGCAAATCCATTTACGAAGTCACCCACAAACCCTTCAAAGGCTTTAATCGTGCCCAGTTTGCCGTCATTGAAGCAGCTATATTGGTCAGCCGCCTGCACCTTTTGCCGTGGAAAAAGATCGAGGAAGAACTCGCTTATCTTCGCATTGGCATGGAAAAAACCGCCGGTGAGCGTGAAAAAGAAGCCTGGCAATGGCTGATGGAAGTGGTCGAAGATTTTAAACAAGGAGTCATTCAAGCATGAGTGGAATGCTGGCCAGCATCAACAGCCTGGATGAGGCGTTACAAATTCAACACTTAGGCATCGATATTATTGACCTGAAGCAACCGGCAAAAGGCGCGTTAGGTGCCCTGCCTTTGCCCGAAATACAAACTATCGTCGACACCTTGCGACCCACAAATACCCTCAGTGCCACCATCGGCGACTTACCGATGGAACCTGATCGCGTTCAACATGCCGTATTAAGCATGGCCGCCAGCGGCGTTGATTATATTAAAATTGGTTTTTTCAGCGCAGGTGATACCCTGGCGACACTCAACCGTCTTAAAAGCGACATTGAACAAAACAATTTGCGCCTGATCGCCGTATTATTTGCCGATCAACAGCCGGATTTCAGCCTGATTCCACGACTGGCCGAAACCGGTTTCAGCGGCGTCATGCTCGATACCGCCGACAAACAAAATGGCTCACTGCTTGATGTCATGCCTTTAAAGCGCATTGAACAGTTTGTGCAACACGCTAAACAATATCAACTCCTCACGGGGCTGGCAGGCTCCTTGCGACAAACGCATATCCATCAATTACTGCCCTTCCAGGCCGACTATCTCGGCTTTCGCGGCGCATTGTGTCACAGTCATCTGCGAACGCAGGCACTCGATCTCAGCCGCGTACAACACATTCAACATTATTTTAACGCTGAAAAAAACGTATTAACCGAACCGGCCTGATTTCCTAAAGTCCCCATGCCTCAACATAAAACACCGATCACGACCAAGATTTTAATCGCCATGTTGCTTGGCCTATTGCTGGGCAGCTTGATCAATCAATTTGCTCAAAATATTGACTGGATTCAAAACGGGCTGGTCAACGGCTTGTTTTATGTCGTCAGTGCCGCTTTTGTCAATGCGCTGAAAATGCTGGTTGTCCCATTAGTCACCTTCTCGCTGATTTGCGGCGTTTGTGGCATCGGTGATGTCAGTACATTAGGCCGGGTTGGCATCAAGGCCTTTGCACTTTATCTGTTAACCACAGGACTGGCCATCACCCTCGCGTTAACGGTTGCACTATTGATTTCACCCGGCCAGGGCTTTGAAACGACCGCCAGCCTGGGAAATTTTACGGCAAAACCGGCCCCGCCGTTAACCGAGGTGTTAATCAATATCGTCCCCGGCAACCCCATTCAGGCCTTTGCCGAAGGCAATATGCTGCAAATTATTTTCTTTGTGATTTTATTTGCTATCGCGCTGTTAATGACCGGTGAAAAAGGTCAGCCTTTAGTCGATTTAGCCGACAGACTGAATGACGTCATGATGAATGTGGTAACCCTGGTGATGGACTTCGCACCGGTCGGGGTATTTTTTCTGATGGCAAAAACCTTTTCCGAACAAGGCTTCGGGCTGATCATCCCTATGATAGGCTATTTCTCAGTCGTCGTCCTGTGCCTGATACTGCATTGTCTTGGCACCTTCAGTCTGTTATTGCATTTTCTGGCCAAACTGGCGCCATCGACATTTTTTAAAAAAATGCGCTCAGCCCAGATATTTGCCTTCAGCACCGCCAGTTCCAATGCAACCATTCCGGTCACCCTGCAGGCTGTGGAAAAACGGATCGGCGTCAATAATGCAACGGCCGCATTTACCGTGCCGCTCGGCGCCACCATCAATATGGATGGCACCGCCATCATGCAAGGCGTCGCCACCGTTTTTATCGCCAATGTCTACGGCATCAATCTTGAATTTAGTGATTATCTAACCGTCATCGGCATGTCCATTCTGGCCTCCATCGGCACCGCCGGCGTTCCAGGCGTTGGCCTGATCATGCTGGCCATGGTGTTCAATCAAGTCGGCTTGCCGGTTGAAGGCATCGGCCTGATTTTAGGCGTAGACCGGGTACTGGACATGCTGCGCACCGTCGTCAACATTACCGGCGACGCCACCGTCACCAGTATTGTCGGCCGCAGTGAAAACGAGTTGGACGACAGCATATTCAACGACCCCGACGCCGGCATCATTACCGATGTCGAGCTGCCACATAAATCCTGATCGGTACTGTAGTTTATTTCTTCAAGATCAAATGCACATGACTAGCCATCTCTAATAAGGATAAAGATCTGCAACCTCGCGAATAGTCTCATCATCAGCATATTCTTCTGACATTTTTACTTTATGAATAAATTCTCGAGCTTCGAGTGTATCAAGATCACCAATTGACTTTAAAGCCATAGTTTTATCAATCTTTTCTTTTGTCTCATAAATATTCTTTAGCAAGTCAAATTGTTCTTTTGCTTTGAGAATGCCAAGGGCAGAAATTGCTGCCTCTCGCATTATAGTTTCCTTATGATTTGTTAATGGTATAAGTAACTCTATTGCTATAGGATTATTTGTATAGCCCAATTCAAGAACCTTAAGATATTGTTCACTAGCAGCATCAGCATTATCCATATCGATTGTTGCTGCTAATCTTCTTACTTGTTCATTTGGTGTGACACGTTTGAAAATATAATGGTTTAACTTTGCAGCTATCTCCTTTACGACTAATTCGATAGGGATTTGATAGCAAGGTCTCTCAACCTCTCGAAAAGTCCATACTGGAGTTTTGCTGTTTTTAAAATATGCGGTAATACGTTTGGTTTCTCCATTATTTATTAAATCAGCACTGAATGTAGTAAATGTATGATAAGGAGAGAAACCACTTGTTCTTAAATTCCGTATGCGAAATTTCAACACATTAAGCTTAATGCTCGGTTGGTGCTCTTTATCATAAAGTATATTAATTCTTTCTGCATTTAACACACGTGCAATACTTTCGCCAAGATAGTCAATTTCATTACCCATATGTCGCAGTTTGACAGTCAATGTTCCAACATTTAAAGGTTTTTCTGCATCCACACGAAAATCATTCAATACCAAATAAT
>CAYUAE010000035.1:0-15281 GCA_964442675.1 uncultured Methylomarinum sp. | reverse complement strand
GTGAATATCGTAACCGGGCTTATTTGTTTACCCCTGACGGTGGCTATGATTTTCAGGAAAAGCTGATGATGACGCGCTTTGAAAATGAGCAATGGCGCATTAAAGCGGGACACACTATAAAGTTGTTTGATACAGATTTTGGCAAGCTGGGGATTGCGGTGTGTTATGACAGCGAATTCCCGCATTATGCCCGGCACATGGCAGAGCAGGGTGCGGCATTGATTTTAGTGCCGAGTTGTACCGATACCAAAGCCGGCTATTACCGGGTCAGAATAGGTTGCCAGGCCCGTGCGCTGGAAAATCAATGTTATGTCGTGCAGTCACCGCTGGTTGGGAAAGCGCCCTGGTCAGAGGCGGTTGATATAAACTGCGGTGCGGCAGCGGTTTATACGCCGGTCGATAAGGGCTTTCCGGATGATGGCATACTCGCCATCGGGGGCTACAATCAAACGCAATGGCTATATGCTGACCTGAATCTTGAAAAAATGATCCAGGTCAGAGAAAACGGCCAGGTTTTTAATTACCATGACTGGCCACGTCAATTTAATGCAGAACTGGAGACGCTATGAAATTTGTACCTTGTAACTCAGAATGTACTCATGAAGGCACACATTGCGAAGGCTGTGGTCGTTCGCATGAAGAAATTGCCGAAATGAAAAAACTGGTTATGGCCTGTGTTGAATTTGCCCAGCGCCAATCGTATGAAAATATTGATGATTACGTCAATGCCCTGGCGCGCTCAGTACGCAAGAAATTACTGGAATCATAGCCCTTATCTTAATCTTCAGGCGAATGTATTGCTTCGTCACACAGCGGATAAACCGGGTTGATCTGATCGACCCGTTTACCGCGTTGCTCCGGTGCAAATAGGCTGAAACCGGCCATTTCAACAGGCGTTAGAGGACCGGCCAGGGTTTCCAGAAGATTCAACCGTAAGCCTTGTTGCACCAGGTAAATGATATAAGTTTGTCGCAGCACGGCAGCTGGTGCCTGCTGGCGGGATTCAATGCCAGCATCGACAAAGGCGCAATACAGCAGTGCATCAATATCGTCTTCGCTTAAATGAGTCTGGTTTTGCCACAGTGTTTTTGTCTTGCTGGCATTTTTCAATAGCTGCTGTAATCGTTTTCCCAACGGTATCGTACGCGAGGGAAGATGCAGCAGTCCCGTTTCCAAGTCAATCTGCTCAGTCTTCAATTGGCTGATTTCTGCTGGCGTCAGCCCGGAAAGTAACAATAAAATGAGCTGTTGTGTGTCAGGGTTGCTGAGTTGAAATAAATCCTCAAGGGTATCTTTTTTTAAAGGTGAATATTCCGGTACTTTAAAGGGTAATGATGCCGTATCGTGTTTTTGTTCGACCCGGCCAGTATCGGAAACCGGTTCTAGTTTTTCAGAAGCGGGCGGGGGATTAAACCAGACAGAAACAGGGAAATGGAAGCCTTTATCGGCCTGTTTTTTGTCTTTGACCGTCAGGAAGTCAATCAGCCAAAGACTAAAAAAGGCCAGAAATAGCGCAACAGCAAAAGCAATCAGGCTGCCTAAGGTATAATCTGGCCCAATTGGCACATCATTAAAACTGGCTCTTTCAATAACGTCGACTTGAGGATATTTTTCAAATTGACTGCTTTCAATTTTAACCAGCCTGACTTGAGTATCCCGATATAATTCTTCCAATGCCTTCAAGTCTTCGACTAACTGTTCGTATTTTGCGAACAGGGTGGTGAACTCGGCAGCCTTTTTTTGTTGTTCGGCCAGCTTTTTTTGCAAGTTTTTGGTCACCTGTTTGGCGGCTTGATATGCCTGGTAGGCTTCAGTCAGCACGCTGTTTTGTCCGACTTTACGCTTGATGCTGATTTCTTTTTCCAGCTTTTTGATTTGCTCGGGAATAAATTTCAAGGACGGTTGCAAGTAGAGATAATCCCGGGTATAGCGTTTATCGAACTCGGCCAGTTTTTCTTTCAGTTCCTGATAACGACGCTCAAGATGACTCAAACTGCGCTGTTCCTGCTGCGGAACTACGGTCCGGCCTTCAGCAATGGCCTGTTTTATCGCATCTAGTTTTGCCTTGGTTTTGACTTCTTCCTCTTTAGCATCGTTATACGCTTTGTTTAAGGCATTCAAGCCAGCAAGGTGCTCATTTTCAACCCGTTCACTGGAATTGATATGATATTGTTTTCGAAACAAAGCGATCGCTTGTTGTTTAGCTTTGATCTGGTTTTCTAATTGCTGTAATTCATTCCGAAGTTTATCCAGTGTCTGCTGTGAGGCATCTGCGGTATTATGCTGGCGCGCTTCTAAATAGACATCGATCCAGGTGTTGATAACGGTAGGCAAAAAATCAGGATGATCACCGGTTGCTGTCATGCTGAGCAGGTTTGTTTCCGGGATAGGTTTGACATCGAGCATTTGACGAATATCGGCTAAGCTGATATCGGCCATAGTCGAGATTTTTTTCAAACGTAATAAGGTTTCGCTCAGTAATTCAAAGCCTAACAGTTTTTGTCGCTGAATGGCGACATGCTGAACATCGGCTTCCAGACTTTGTTGATCAATGGCTGTCGGCGCCGAGGTCAGTAATGTCGCTTCGGCTTGATAAACGGCAGGCCGCGAAAAATTAATCATCAATCCAATCAGCAAACTGATGCCAAAGGTCAGTAAAAACACCTTTACTCTGGAAAAAGATTGGCCATCATTGTCAGGAATTGATGGAATCACTGGGTCAGAGTGCGTAATATATTCAATTTTTTGTGTTTGCTTCATGGGCTTTAAGGTGATCCCGTTTATGATCGCGTTTGTTTTTGGACTGATTTTTTTTGTTAGTTTAACACCATCATCATTGAATGCTAAACCTTTAGATATCCAGTTAAAGCCTAAGCTACAACGTATTCCGGCGGGATGTTTTCAGATGCGGATTGCTTCTCATAAACAAGAACAGAAGCTAAGAAGCGGGCAGCGTATTTGCTTTCGACGATATTTTGAAATGGGAGTGCATGAAGTCACGATTGCAGAGTTTAAGCGTTTTGTCGCCCAGACAAACTATATTTCCGATGCCGAAATTGACTATCTGAAGCCTGGTTGCTGGTCGTATGATGAAAACAAACAACAGTGGGGATGGTGGCGCTGGGCGAACTGGCGGCAACCGGTACAAGGGGAAATTGATGACCGACAGCCGGTCAGTTGCGTCAATTATTATGATATTCAGGCCTATATCGCCTGGTTGAATGCAGAAACCGGCGAACATTATCGCCTGCCAACCGAAGCCGAATGGGAATATGCGGCGAGGGCTAAACGAACAAATGATTATTTTTGGGGGAATAATCCAGATTTGGCCTGTCGATATGGCAATATTTTTGATCTAAACAACGTATCATTTTTTAATGCTAAAGGGATTGTTGCACACCATTGCGATGATGGTTTTGTGTATGCCGCGCCGGTTAAAACGTTTTTGCCGAATCCTTATCAGTTATATGATATGACCGGCAATGTCTGGGAATGGACGTGTTCGGAATTCAAGCCTGAGTATACCGGGCAAGAGCAGCGCTGTGTCAATCAGAATGACAACCCTGAATTTATAGTCGTTCGGGGCGGAGGATGGAATGCGGGGCCTGAGCGCAGTCGTCTGGATTATCGGAATTGGCAAAGCCCCTGGGTGAGACTGTCAACCTGGGGCTTTAGGTTGGTTAAGGCGCAAAAGAAAACGCTACGTCGCGCGTTTGTATCAGGCAAATAAATCGATAATGGCTTTTTGCGTTTCCTGATCGGTTTGCAGGATTTTAGTGGCAGATTGGGCTTCAAGCCTGGCTTCTTTTAATTGGGTGACAGGTTTTAAGAGATCGGTGGATTTTACCTCTTTGCTACCACCGACTTCATCCTTGCTGACACTGGCCTGAGCAATAGTTTGCGCGGCATCAGACGCTTTTTGTTGCGAACTGTTAAACAGATTGAGAGCGCTATTGGTCGGTGTAATGTTCATAACAGACTCCAGAAGTCTTTGTACAATCAATAACAATAATAGAGACTTAAGCATGTATTTTGCAATATGAATTTATATGGATTGTGAGATAAATCGCACAAATACAAACTATCATCCGATTGAGTTAGTTTTTTCCAGCATTTGTTCCCATTACCGCTGGGTAGCGTTGCACTTTAAGTTCACGGTAGATACTATTTTATATTTTTTGGCAATGCTTAAAGGTGGTAGTTCACCATCTGGACCTTCATAGTCTCCTGAAAATATATAAATGATTGTTTGACAATCTTCGCCTGATTTGCCTTTCGCTTTACAAATAATATTTCCAGAGTTCTCTTCCATTCCAGCCATACAGTATTTCTTATATGTTGTTTCACTTTCAGAATAGAATAGTGAACCTAATGAATCACCGACTTTTCCTGTTACTGAAGGGGCATTGATTGATTTATAGGTTCCTGACGCTGTAACGCCCATTCCCATTTCACAATCGCCCATTTGATTTACTTTTACAGCCTTTTCGGTAAAGTTAAATTGTAATTGGCAGTCCTGAGATTTATTTTGATAAATGGCGCTGTTATTTTTTACGGTTATTGAACCTGACGCTTCGCCTATATTTCCTTTAGCATTAACAACAAGTAATCTAAAGAATACTTCATCTCCTACGGTGTTGATTTCCAAATCGCCCTCTTTTGATTCGTATTGGCCATCAATAGAAAAGGATGTCTTATCAGGTGTTGACTTTTCAGCTAATTCTGAAATACGTTCATTGATCGAACTTTGTATACACGCTAACGATTTACATTGATTTCGAACTGTTTTCAACCATGATTTTTGTTCTGCTTTTAATCCATCAGGATTTTCTGACCGACCTAAAGCATCTTTGTATTGTATTGCCAATACCTCATCTAATTTAGATGCAGTAGTATCAGAACAAATGCTTTTTTCAACAAATGTAGATGCTTTGTTACAGTCAAAACTAGCTGCATAAGCAGCAGGGAGGAGTGTTATTAGGGAAATAAATGACAACGATTTTTTCATATTTATGCTCTTAATCAATACATGCGATGACGAAACAGCCAAGCCGCCAAACTCAATGTTAGCAGGCCAATGATAGCCAGTGGCCAATATTGGTTGAACAGAACTTCGGCGGGCAATCCTTCCAGAAAAACACCGCGCACGATAACCAGAAAGTAGCGTAACGGGTTGATCAGGGTCAGATCCTGAACCAGTGGTGGCATATTGGCAATCGGGGTGGCGAAGCCTGAAAGAATAACCGCCGGAACGATGAACAAGAATGCACCGAGCAACCCTTGTTGCTGAGTGACACAAATTGATGAAATCATCAAGCCAACACCGATAACCGAAAAAACAAACAGAAAAATCCCCAAATACAATGCACTTAAATGGCCTACGAAGGGGATGTTGAACCAGAAAACCGCCATAAAGATAATAAAACTGGCTTCAAGCAGGCCGACGACCAACCCCGGAACCGCTTTGCCGACCAGAATCTGAAAGGGTGTCAGCGGCGTGACCAGAAGTTGATCAAAGGTACCTTGCTCACGTTCACGAGCGACAGACAGGGCAGTGACAAGAATGGTCACGACCAGTGTCAGCAAGCCGATAATCCCCGTCACGATAAACCATTGACTGTTAAGATTAGGATTGAACCAGGCTCGAATTTGCAAGCGGGCCGCCGGTAATGGCGTATGGTGCCTCTGTGCCATGGTCAGATTGTATTGGGCCAGAATGGTCTGCATATAATTTAACGCAATTAAAGCCGTATTCGAGTCGCGGCCATCGATTATAATCTGTATATCAGCCGTTTTTCCAAGCGCCAAATCGCGATCAAATTGGGGGTGAATATGAATAACAGCCAGAACATCTTTGTTGTCCAGTACCTCTGCGATTTGCGGCTGATGCGTCAGGGTTATTTTTCGGCTGAATGCGGGTGAGGCTTCAAAGCGTGCGATCAGCCGCCTGGACTCAACGCTGTTCGCTTCATCATAAACGGCAATCGGCACATGGTTTAAATCATAGGTTGCGCCATAGCCGAACACAAAAAGCTGGATAATCGGTGGACCTATCAATACAAAGCGGCTTTTAGGGTCTCGGAGGATAGCCAGAAATTCCTTGATAATCAGGGCAAAAAGCATCGTTTACTCCAGACGCCGGGGGGACTTTTTTAAGGTCAGTATGAAAAAGAACAGCGCCATGATCAATAATGCCGCCATATTCGGCAAAACAACACCCCAGACATCGCCGCTTAAAAACAGGGTTTGTAAAATGGCGACAAAATAACGGGCAGCAATCAAGAAGGTAAAGCCCTGGACAACTTCCGGCATACTGCCAATATCAAAAATAAATCCCGATAAAATAAAGGCCGGCAAGAAGGTGACAATGATGGCGATTTGGCCGGCCACAAATTGATTTTTAGCGACAATGGAAATCAATAACCCCATCCCCAATGCGACCAGTAAAAATAAAACACCACAGAGCAATAGCAACCATAGGCTTCCTTGTAGCGGCACCTCGAACAAAAATACCGCCATAGCGATGGAAAGCAACATGCCGCCCATGCCTAAAATAAAATAAGGGATGAGTTTTCCCAGTAAAACTTCGATTAAATTGACCGGCGTTGCAATCATCGCTTCCAATGTACCCCGTTCCCATTCACGTGCCATCACCATTGCCGTCAATAATGCGCCGATCAAGGTCATGATGACGGCAATCAGGCCAGGTACCAGAAAGTTTTTACTCAAAACCTGACTGTTATACCAGATGCGATGCTGGATACTAATTGCTTGAGACAGTGGAATTCCCTTAACGTGGGCCAAATAATTGAGCCACTCAAACCACGTGCCTTGAATATAACCGGAAACCAGACGGGCGGTATTGGCGTCGATACCATCGACAATAATCTGAATCGCCGGCGAATTCTGCTTAAAAACCTGGCGATTAAAATCAGACCTTAAATGAATGATGGCATTGATTTTACGGTATTGCATCGCGCGTTTAGCGTCTGCCATAGTGGCATACTGATGATTTTCAAAATATTCAGAATGACCAAAGGCGGCCATAAAGCTGTTGCTTGTCGGTGTCGTTTTTTCCACGACCCAACCGATGGGAACATGCTTGGCATCAAGTGAGACGCCGTAACCAAACAACAATAACAAAAAAACAGGTAGCACAAAGGCGATGGCCAGGCTGCTGGGATCGCGCCAGATTTGCAGAAACTCCTTTAACACCAATCCTTTAAGACGCATACGACTTATTTTCATGATTGCTTTTTCTCCACCAGCTGAATAAAGGCCTGCTCCATCGTGGGTTCGGGGCATTCGGCTGTGACCGCCTGTCGTTTGATTTCAGCAGGCGAACCTGTCATCAGAACTTCCCCTTGAACCATAATCACCAGACGGTCACAGTATTCGGCTTCTTCCATAAAATGCGTGGTCACCAGGACGGTGACGCCATTGGCAGCAAGCTGATTGGTTCGGACCCAGAATTCGCGCCGTGCCAAAGGGTCGACACCCGAGGTCGGTTCGTCCAGAAATAAAATTTCAGGTTCATGCATTAAGGCGCACGCCATCGCTAAACGTTGTTTATAGCCTAAAGGTAAATCACCGCTATTACTGGTGAGATTCTTTTTTAAATCAAATTGTTCGATAGCCCATTGAATACGCTGTTTGCGGCGCTGGTTTTTTAATCCATAGGCACTGCTGAAAAAATCCAGATTCTGCTGCACACTAAGATTGGCGTAAAGCGAAAATTTTTGTGACAAATAGCCGATTTTTGCTCGCGCTTTAGCGGCGGCGGTTCGTAAATCGACACCGGCTACACTGAGCTGTCCATTAGACACGGGCAACAAGCCGCATAACATCCTGAATGTCGTGGTTTTCCCCGCACCATTTGCCCCCAGCAAGCCGAAAATCTCCCCGCGTTTCACACTGAAATTGAGTTTTTTGACCGCCTGAAACTGACCAAACCAACGATCGACCTGCTCGACACGAATCACATCGTGTATATGATTTTTACTGTTTGTGACAGAATTGAGTTGCAAAGGTGGTTGAGGCGTGGCGGGATGACGCCTGCGTAACAGACTGATGAAGGCATCTTCAAGGCCAGCCTCGGCAGGGCTGACCTTTAAGTGTTCAGCGATATCGGCTGGGAAATCGGGTAATTTCGTTTGTCTGCACACAACCCGAACAGACTCCCCTTGAATAATCGAGTCAATAATATCTTCAAAGGCGTGCAGACGGCTCTGTAATTGCCGATGGCTCAAGCGGGCATGCTGCAAGCGAAAGCAATGACCGCTCAAACGCGCTTTAAAATGTTCCGGTGTGTCCTGCGCCAGTATTTCGCCATCATCGACCAGCACCACCTTGTCACAGTGTTCGGCTTCATCCATGTAGGCGGTACTCAATAAGACTGTGGTGCCTTTCTGTTTAACCTGATGCTGAATAATACGCCATAATTCACGTCTGGAAACGGGATCAACCCCCACGCTCGGTTCATCGAGCAGTAATAAACGGGGTTCGCTCAACAGTGTGCAGGCCAGCCCCAGTTTCTGCTTCATGCCGCCCGATAGTTTTCCTGCCAGGCGGTCGGTAAATGCCGAAAGACCGGTCATGACCATTAAATCATCAAACCGATGCTGCCGGTCCGCTATGGAAACATGGTGTAAGTCGGCATATAAATTGAGGTTTTCTGCCACACTTAAATCTTCATACAAACCAAAACGCTGGGGCATATAGCCGATCATGGCATGGATTTGATCGCTATATTGGCGTGTGTTATAGCCAAAAATACGGATTTCGCCCATATTGGGCAAATACAATCCTGCTGCCAGCCTTAACAGGGTGGTTTTGCCGGCACCATCGGGCCCAACCAGGGCGGTAACGGAATTCTCTTCGATCGTAAGGCTGAGTTGCCTTAACGCTTCAACCGTACGTTTTCCGATACTGAAGGTTTTGCTGACATGCTGAAAATCCAGCGGCAGCGGCCGGTTTGCCGTCATGATGCGACTGGGCAATCCGTGGCTTGTTTTATGCGTGTTGTGACAGTGGTGTCGATTTTAACCGTTACTGGCATGCCTAAGCGTAGCTCATCATGCGCATCACAGGCGAAAACGCGAACTTGATAAACCAGGCTGCTGCGAAGCTCTGGCGTTTCGACAGTCTTCGGGGTAAATTCAGCGGTGGGTGAAATAAAACCAACCCAACCGACATAGGATTTGTCAGGATAACTGTCGGAGAAAATCCGGGCCGGCATGCCATATTTGATTTGGCCAAGCCGTGTTTCCGAAACATAGACCCGGGCCCAAACCGGGTTCGTCAGTGCCAATGTAAAGACTGGCGTACGTAAATCGGCCATATCGCCAGGCTCCAGGATTCTATCCTGGATAATACCCGCATGTGGTGCATATAAATGCGCATCCTGGAGGTTCTTTTGAGCCAGTTTCAGTTCATTCTGATAGATTTTCAGGCGTGCTTTTGCCTCCGCGATATCTTCTTTACGCGGGCCAATAACAGCTAAACGATAACGCTCTTTCAATGCCGCCAACTTTTTCTGGTCGGTGCGCAATCGCGCATAGGCCTGATCGACTGACTCGACTGAAGTCAAATGGCGTTTAAGCAATTTTTTAAGCCGTCTATATTCTTTTTGGTCAAATTCGACCTGGGCTTCCAGGGCTTTGACATCATCCCGGGTTTGCCGTATTTCTTCAGGCCGTGAGCCGTTAACCAGGCGTAGAACGACTTGCTGTTGCGCTTCGACTTGCGCCCGGGCTTTTTCCAGCAGGTACTGAAACCTGTCTAAATCCTGCTCGGCCAATAATTGTCCTTGTGTGACCTTATCGCCTTCTTCAACCCACATTTTTTGAATATGTTCCGGGTCGTGGAAGGTGAGTTCAACCTGACGAATATCAATATTTCCGTACAAGGTTATTGCATTATTTTGCGCAGACGATTGCGTTGAAATAATATAAAACGTTATCGCTAATGCAATCAAAACACCCACAATGACAATAAAGCGAGACTTGGACATGGCTTCAGTTCCCGGGTAAAAAAGTATAAACAGGTTTAATCTATTTGCATTGCACGAGACAGCATAAATAAAACCAGTCCATCAAAAATCAGACTGATCGCAATGAAAATCCCCAGATACATCAGCGAGCTTTCGGGCCAGCCGACCAGAATCAATGCCGCCAATAATGCGGACAAGACACCATTCAGTGTCATCCAAAACCAACCGGGCTGAGGGTAGCGGTCATAGCTCATGGCAAAGCTGGCAAATGCATCGGTGAAAAAATAAAATGACAGTACCAAAATAATCGCCGCGATGCCTGAGCTTGGGTAAATCAGTAATAAAAAGCCACCGACGATTAAAATCAGCGGCTTCAGCCAATCTGTAAAATTGCTGCGATTGAAATGATAGGTATTGTAGGCCGATATCGCGCCTCCGATCAGCATGATCGCAGCCAGAAAGCCTTCGACAAATAGTGAAAACATTTGCGGAACGAATATGCCCAAAACACCTAAAATCATCAGTAAAATGCCTGTTGTTTTCAGGCGGCCTGTCACGGCTTCGGTAGGGTCTTCATGCAGAACAGTCATATTTATCTCCCCTGTGGAGTCAGTGTTTATTGATTGAGAAATAGCGGCGCTCAAAAAGGCGTCCGTAGTCGATGAAGCTGTTCTGATAATGGTGGTTATCGGGATTAAAATCAAGCCTCGCAAGAGATTCCTGCGAGGCTGAAGGGCGTGTGAGAACTTAATGCCTCACGGTTTTTAATCAATCAGCCGCTTTTGCAGCGCTTTTTTCAGCTGATTCAACTGCATTCGTCACCGCTGATTTAGCTTTGTCGGCTGATTCGCTGACGGTTTTTTCTACTTTTTCAGCCGTTTCTTTGGCGGTTGCCTCAACTTTTTCAACGGCTTTGTCGGCTGCTTTCTCTGCTTTTTCTTCTACACTTTCGGGTTTGGCAGGCTCCTGCAGCAAGATTTCAACTTTGGCTTGTTTTTTTAAATCTTCCAGCAACTGTTGAACTTTCTTACGTTGTAACATAGGCTGCAGTTGCATTTTTACCGCTTCGAAAGGCGGTGGTGTCTGTTTTCTGGATTTTTCGCGCAAAATGACGTGCCAGCCAAATTGCGTTTTTACCGGCTCAGTCGTGTATTTCCCATCTTCCAGCGCCATAACGGCATCGGAAAAAGGTTTGACCATCTTGTCTGCCGTAAACCAGCCTAAATCACCGCCTTGAGAGCCTGAAGGGCCGGTTGATTTTTCCTTGGCCAATTTAGCAAAATCGGCACCTTTATTCAGTTCAGCGATGATTTTATCCGCTTCCTCTTTGCTTTTTACCAGAATATGACGCGCTTTAAATTCTGTACCGCCTTGCTGGCCAATCATCGCATCGTATTCGGCTTTCAATTCTTCGTCAGTTACCGGATGTTTTTTCAGGTAATCCTGTAAATAAGCCTGGGTCAGTAATGAGGTTTTAATTTCATTTAACTTGGCTTGAAATTCAGGTGTTTTATCGAGTCCTTCTTTTTCAGCTTGCTGAACGATAATTTCCCGACGAATCAGTTCTTCAAGTAATTGCTGATCAGAAATTGACTGGCCTTGCATGCGCTGGGAAATTTGCTGTTTTAAGCGATCGAGTTCCTGCTTGCTGATATATTTACCATTGACGACGGCGACCGCATCTTCTTTTTTAACGACAGCTGCATTTTGCGTAGAATCTGTATTGTTTTTTTGTTCAATACAGCCTGATAACAGCAGTGAAGAACTGACTAAAATAACGGGGATGAGCGTTTTTTTCATTTATTGTGTTCCTTTTGTATGTTCCGAAGGGGTTAAAGCATGAATACCTAAGGCGTGAATGTCATGTTTCATCAAATCGCCCAAGGCTTTATAAATGAGTTGATGGCGTTGAACCTGTGATTTACCGTTAAATATTTCGGCAACGATGGTGACATGATAGTGTCCGCCGCCGCTTTGTGCGCCAGCATGTCCGGCATGGGCAGCGCTGTTGTCGATAATTTCAAGGGTTTCAGGGTCTAACGCCTGATTCAATTTTTGTTTGATATGTTCTGCAGTCATTGTGGAAATACTTGTTTAAAGGGTTTAACCGTGACGTTTTTATAAACGCCGGCCTGACGATAAGGGTCATGTTCCGCCCAGTTTTTCGCTTCTATCAGACTGGGGAAATCAGCCACAATCAAGCTGCCGCTAAACCCGGCCTCACCAGGATTTTCGGCATCGATAGCAGGGAAGGGGCCGGCTAAGACCAGTCGCCCCTGATCTTGTAATGCGAGTAAGCGTTCTAAGTGAGCGGGACGTGTTTTAAGGCGTTTTTCCAGGCTGTTCGCCTCATCTTCGCAAATGATGGCGTATAACATCAATCTTCCTCCATTTCCGTACTGGCGTCTGGAATATAGCGATAGAGAAAAACCATCTGGACGACAATAAATACCAGCATAAAGCCTGGAACGATGAAAGTTTTGAATGTCACCCAGTCATCGGTATTGAAGGCATGCATGACATAGAGATTGACACTGCCAACAATAATAAAGAAACCCGCCCAAATCATATTCAGACGTCGCCAGATGTGATCAGGCAGTTCGAGGTTAGCACCCATCATTCGTTGCACCAGCGGTTGTTGGCCGATAAATTGGCTGGCCAGAAATACTATCCCGAAAAGCCATTCGATAATGGTCAATTTCCATTTAATAAAGTTTTCATCACGCAGGTAAATGGTCGCACCGCCCATAACAACAATCAAGCCTAGCGTCACCCATTGCATCTTTTCTACTTTTTTATAGAGCATCCAGCTGATTGCGACCTGAATAATGGTGGCGACGATAACGACGGCGGTCGCAATATAAATATCATAAAGTTTATAGGCGATAAAAAATAGAATGATGGGGATAAATTCAAGCAGTTGTTTCATAGTTGGAATATTTTTTATTAAACGTATAAATCCAGTTGCACATTGTTTCTGGATTGAAAATGGGTGTCAAGATAGCTTTTTAGCGCACGCTGGGTTTTTAGATCCAGCGGCTGGTTTTGTCGTGTTTTAAATTGTTCGTGTCTTTCTGCCAGCGTTCTAAGGTCGATAACTTCGATCAAAAAGCCTTGCTTACGCGCATCTTTGTCCGCCTTAACCGCATCGAGTTCCCGCAAGTTTTGGGAATCTTTGTGCGGTGAGGGCGCATATGATGAAACAACAGGCGACCGAATCGGTAAAATTTCCATTTATCAACGACACAAAAACAACAATCACTTAATTGTAGAGCCTTAAGGCATGAATGTACATGGCTCGACAGGGGAGTATGTCAATCCAGTCTTGCTATTGAACGACTATGAAGTGATAACGTATTGATTGGTATTACATTAAAAACCATGCCATTTTTTAGAGCTTTGCTGTTAATAAATATTTGCCCCATATTTATCAATAGCTTATGTTTTTGTTGGCAAAGCTGGGTTAAAATGGTGCTTTTGGAGAAAACGATGTCTGATAATAAAACCATTGAATTTGAAGCGGCAGCATTCCGCAAGCTGCTTGAGCATTTACAAAAACATACCGAAGTACAAAATATCGAGCTGATGCTTTTAGCCGACTTTTGCCGCAATTGCCTGGCTAAGTGGTATGTTGAAGGTGCAAAACAGCAGGGCGTTGATATTGATTATGAAGCCGCCCGGGAAATTGTTTATGGTATGCCTTACAGTGAATGGAAGGAGAAATTTCAACAACCGGCGACCGAAGAGCAGATGAAGGCCTATCAGGAAAAACAAGCGCGGAAAAACAATCTATCATGAATGCGAAACATCCTTTTGACGCGATGTTTTCCGGCATAATCGGCCAGGAATATGACATGCTCCGCTTGATTTGTCCCTTGGCGGCAGAAATGAGTCAGTTGGTCGGGCAGCGGGTAGGGGAGTATTGCGTGCAAAATCCTGATGCCTTATCGGTACTGGAACTTGGCGGAGGAACAGGCATTACCACACTGGCAATTCTGGCTGCCGATGAACGCTTGCAAATAACCTCTGTCGACAATGCAGAAACCATGCAGAGTCAGGCTCGACAAAGTTTACAGCAATGGCAGAAAGAAGGAAGGCTGGCATTTGTACTGGACGATATATTACACACACTGGAAAGTACCGCAGATAACAGCGTCGATATTGTTGCCAGTGCCTATACCTTGCATAATTTTGAACACGGTTACCGGGAACAGGTTATTCGCCAGATCCATCGCGTATTAAAGCCGGGCGGGCTGTTTGTGAATGGTGACCGTTACGGTTTGGATGATGTCAATACCCATACCCGCTTGATTCAACAGGAAGTACAGGGCTATTTTTCGGTGCTGACCGAAATGAAACGGCTGGATCTTTTGGAGCACTGGATTGTTCATTTGTTCAGTGATGAATCGGAAAACCATGTGATGCGTGAATCGGTCGCCTTAGCGCAATTACAAACGCACGGCTTCGAGTCGATCCAGCTGGATCATCGTAATCAGGTCAATGCCCGTGTAACTGCGTTCAAATCACTGTGATGCAGGTGTAGTGGCTACTAAAAACTGATTGATAGCATCAATATCGGCTTCAGACAGGCTGCCGGCAGCATTTTTCAAGCGAATCATGTTGACCAGGTAGTCGTATCGGCTGCGTGCATAATCCCGTTTGACACGATAAAGATTACGTTGTCCGGTCAACACGTCGACCATGGTTCGAGTACCGACTTCAAATCCCGCCTCGGTCGCTTCGAGTGCGCTAACGGCTGATTTAACAGCGGCTTTTAAGGCCTTGACCCGGCTGATGCTAGAGGTTACGCCACGGAAGGCATTTTTCACATCCCGAATCACCGTTCGTTTTACCTTGGTTAAATTTTCCCTTTCTTTTCTAAAGTCAAATTCAGCCTGTTTGGTACGGGAATACACAGCGCCACCTTCAAATACAGGAATATTCAATTGCAGGCCGACACTTTGGGTATCACCACGCAAGCCAAAGATACTATTGACATCGCTGGCACCATAACTGGCGACAATATCCAGTGTTGGAATATGGCCACTGCGCTGTAAGGCGACATTTTTACGGGCAAACTCGGTTTGATTCAACTGCGCAATAATATTGAAGTTATTGTTTTCTGCCGTTTTCGCCCAGGCATCAATATCGGCAGGTTCAGGTAACACTAAAGGCGCACTCTCGGCTACAGGATCACGTTCCTGAGCGTAAGAACCAATCAATTTTTGTAAATTTTATTGTTCATTATCTAATTGATGGGCGGTGTCAATCACATTCGCATTTACTTTAT
>CAYUAE010000034.1:0-15337 GCA_964442675.1 uncultured Methylomarinum sp. | reverse complement strand
ATAAATCCAGCACCTCGCCCTGAAAGGCAAGGTTTTCTTAAAGAAGATATTGCACCTTGGCATCCTCGCCATCAATGATGGGGTATTATGAGGTGCTGGATAAATTACTTGCACTGTTATTATGGGGATAGCATTTGGAAAAACAAGGTTATTGAGGCTAAAGGATTGCTTGTCAGCCGTGTTCGTTTTCTGGGATGATGAGAGGTATTGATGTCTTCAATTGATTTCTTGCGATGCAAATACTGACGTTTTCCGAATATCAAGCGCAATCTGAACGCCTGGCGGCGGTACTTGACAGAGATTGCCATATCATCGAATGCCACCATTTCCCGGATGGTGAGAGCCTGGTACGGTTGCCGACCGATTTGGCTGAACATGTGGTGGTTTGTCGCAGTTTAAATCAGCCAAACGATAAGTTGATCGAGCTATTGTTGACGGCGAAAACGGCCCGAGAGCTGGGGGCAAAACGCTTGACCCTGGTGGCGCCCTATTTATGTTATATGCGCCAGGATATTGCGAATCGGCCTGGTGAGGCGGTGAGTCAGAAGATTATTGGCCGTCTGCTGGCTGAATTATTTGATGATGTAATTACAGTTGACCCGCATTTGCATCGTATTCAGCACTTATCTGAAGCCATTCCCTTGCAAAATGCGATCACCTTAACGGCTGCCGCCGATATCGGTGCTTTTTTGCGGCAGCAGTTTGTTTCGGCCGTGCTGTTGGGGCCAGATGCAGAATCTAAGCAGTGGGTCAGTGCCATTGCCGAGCAAACCGGTTTTGACTATGCGGTGGCTCATAAACAACGGTTGGGTGATAAAAATGTTGTTGTTACGCTGCCAGAGTACGATTTTTGCGGTAAACCAGTGGTGTTGGTCGATGATGTGCTCAGTACCGGCCGCACCTTGATTCAGGCCGCAGCATTATTGCAAAAGGCGGGGGCTTGTGAGGTTTATGCGGCCGTCACACATCCGTTGTTTTGTGGCGATGCGGAAGCGGCATTGTATCAGGCGGGTATTAAACAAGTCTGGAGCTGTGACAGTGTGTCGCATAAAACAGCCTGTATTTATCTGGCACAGCGACTGGCGCAAGCGCTTTTGAATCTTTAATGAAAGGCTTTTAACATGAGCAAGACTAAAATTCTGGCATTTTCCGGCAGTAACCGGAAGGCTTCGTTCAATCAGAGACTGGTAACTGTTGCAGCCGAGGGCGCGATGGCTGCCGGTGCCGATGTGACAATTATTCATTTGGCCGATTACGATGTACCCTTGTATAACGCCGATCTGGAAGCCGGACAGGGTATTCCGGATGCGGCACTGGCGTTTAAGGCATTGTTAATGGCCCACGATGGTTTTTTGATCGCGTCGCCGGAATATAATGGCATGTTTACGCCTGTGTTAAAAAATATGCTGGATTGGGCCTCGCGTAAACAGCATCTGGATGAAGCGCCATTATCGGCATTTCGCGGCAAATATGCGGCTATTATGGCAACATCACCGGGTGCATTGGGCGGTGTGCGTGGATTGATGTTTTTACGGATATTGTTGAGTAATTTAGGCGTCAATGTTCTGGCCGAGCAACAGGCTGTCCCCTTTGCTACGAAAGGCTGGGACGACGATGCCCTGAAAGATGACGCACAGCAACAGGCGATTTTGCGGTTAGGACAGCAATTGGTCTCGGCTTTGGGTGCTGATACGCGATAACATGACGAGAAGGCGGAAAAAAACGCATTATAATGAGGGTGAGCCTTTTTCAGGCTGGCGGGAAAAGCTGCACGAAATCATTTTTGGTGTAGAAACACCCTTGGCTAAAGCCTTCGACCTGGTTTTGATTGCCTGTATTCTGGTCAGTGTGCTGGCGGTCATGCTGGGCAGCGTCGGCAGTTTGCAGGCGCGATTTGGGCAATGGTTTTATACGCTGGAATGGTTTTTTACTCTTTTGTTCAGTATCGAGTTTATTCTGCGTTTGCTGTGCGTCCGTAAGCCCTGGCTTTATCTGCGCAGCTTTTTTGGTGTCGTTGATTTTCTGGCCATTATTCCGACCTATCTGGTATTTTTATTTCCGGGGATCAAATATATGTTGATGATCCGGGTTTTGCGTCTGTTGCGTATTTTTCGGGTGCTCAAATTGTCTGAATATATGGGTGAGGCGCAGGTTTTGTTGGTCGCGCTGAGCCAGAGTCGGCAAAAAATTCTGGTGTTTTTGTATGCGGTCGGGACATTGGTTATCATTTTTGGCTCAGTCATGTATGTCGTCGAGGGGAGTGAGGCGGGCTTCACCAGTATTCCAAGGTCAGTTTATTGGGCGATTGTGACGATGACCACCGTAGGTTATGGCGATATTGCACCACAAACCGTGGTGGGGCAGATGGTTGCATCGCTGATGATGATTGTCGGTTATGGCATTATTGCCGTGCCGACGGGGATTTACAGCGCGGAACTGATCAAGGTGAAGCGTGAAATCAATAATAACGCCTGTCCGGACTGCGGCGCAGTGGGCCACGAATTCGATGCTAATTTTTGCAGGATTTGTGGTCATGCATTGGCCGGTAACGAGACAGAACAACCTAAAAGAGGATAAAACCATGATATTTAAAACATTGCTATCGATCGCCTTGTGCGTTGCTTTCAATGCGGTGATGGCGGCAGAATTAAGCCGTGAGCAAGTCGTTGAATTGCTTGAAAATGCCGCGCCGGGCGAAAAAGTCAATTTGAGACGGAAGGATTTAACCGGTCTGGATTTGTCGGGGTTGGATTTTCGGCAGGCGGATTTATGGGGGGCAGATTTGCGCCGGGCCAATTTGAGTCATAGTAACTTGTCAGGCCTGAATCTGGATCTGACCGTGATGGTTGGCGCTAATTTTGAAGGCGCCGATTTGTCGAAGGTGAGTATTTTTGCAGTCAGCATGATGCGCTGTAATCTTAAAAATGTCGATTTTTCAGGCAGTCGGGTCATTGCCAACCTGGATAATTCTGATTTGACCGGGGCTAATTTACGCAATGTGCGCTGGGGTGCGGATATGAAAAATCAACCTATGGGCTTGATGCGTGTCAGTCTGAAGAAGGTCAAGCTGGTCGATGCGGATTTGACTGGGGCTGACTTGAGCCGGGCGATGCTGATGTTTGCGGACTTGACCCGGGCTAATTTGAAAAAGGCGGTTATTCATGTAGCTGATTTACGCTCTGCGGTGTTAAAGGATGCCAATTTGCAGCAGGCCGATTTGACCAGCAGTAACCTGATGGGGGCTGATGTCAGTGGCGCGAATTTTGAGGCAACGATTTTGAAAGACGTCAAAGGCTGGGGTCAGGTTCGTGGTCTGTCGCAGGCCAAAAATGTTCCTCGTGGCGTATTCTTGGATTAATAAGTTGTTGATATAACAAAAATATTCTGGGTAATGAATAATCTATTTAAATATTAGGCCCAGAATTAAACCAGGAGACAATGATGAAAGCTGAATTTACAGCCATTATAGAAAAGGCAAGCGAGGGCGGATATTGGGCAATTTGTCCTGAGATACCCGGGGCAAATGGGCAAGGTGAGACAATAGAAGAGGCAAAAAATAATCTTAGAGATGCTATCGAATTGATATTGGAAGACCGCAGGGAAGATATTCTTCGAGGTTTACCTGAAGATGTCATTCGTGACAAGGTTCAGGTTGCATGAAGCGAAGGGATTTGGAGCAAAAATTGAGGATCGCGGGTTGCTATTTGAAGCGGGAAGGCGGATCACATTCTCTTTGGATAAATCCCAGAAATGGTGCTGTTGAAGCAATTCCGCGGCATAAAGAAATAAAAGAGCAATTGGCAAGAAAAATTCTAAAAAATCTGAGTGCTGAATAGATGGTTCAATAATGCGCTCTATGGTGATGATGAGTCTTATCGATTTGTCGAAAATACCTTGGTGTGAATGGAATGCCGAACTTAAAGGGGCTGTACTCGCGGTATTTTCGGTTGAAGCCTGCAAACGTGTTGACGATAAATAGAATAACGTATATCATTCCGAAGTTATGTTGGACAGATTGCCTGAATTTATAGACCCCATCCTTTATGCGGAACAGCGTAGGGAAACCATTGGCCGGCTACCTGTCAATGGATTTTCTCGGCTGGCTGAAAAACTGGCGGCCAACGCGGGTGATGTGGCGATTGATTTTGCCTTTGAAAAAAAAGGTCGGGTGGCGACCGTACAAGGGCATATCAAGGCAGAATTATCCCTGGTTTGTCAAAACTGCTTGAAAAATCTATCGTGGACGCTGGATATTCCGGTTAATCTGGGTGTCGTTTCCTCGGATGAGCAGGCAAACAGATTAGCTGAGGAATTCGATCCTTTATGGCTGGAAGGGGATACTGTGGCCTTGAAAGATATTGTAGAGGATGAAATTCTACTGGCGTTGCCCGATTTTCCACGACATGCACATGAATGTCTGGTCAAGCAGAAAGCACAAGCTAAAACCCCGGAAGATTCAACAATCAGCTCTGACAACCCCTTTTCCATTTTGGCACAACTTAAAAATACTGGAGACTCTTAGATGGCCGTTCAAAAAAGTAAAGTGACCCGTTCAAGACGGGGTCAACGTCGTTCGCATGATGCATTAAGCAGCAAAACATTGTCGCAAGACCCGTTAACTGGTGAAATGCATCTGCGTCATCATATGACGCCTGATGGTTTTTATAAAGGCCGTCAGATTGTCGCTGTGAACGAAGAAGATTAAACCGACAGCGTTCAATAGATCAACGAGACCGGCCTGCAATGCAGGCCGTTTCTTTTTCTGACTGTTTCAAGTGGATATGCTCTCTACGCATGAGGCCCGGGGTAGTGCTTTTTTGCCTTACTTTCGGCAAAAAGCCTCGGTTATGCCGAGTCTATATGCGAAGAGTATAATCCGGGCTTGTTTGTGTTAAATACAAAGGGTGGGCCATTTTTTGGCCCGAATGAAACGAATTTCGGAGTAACGAGCAGGCGTGACGACAACTATTTCAATCGATGCGATGGGGGGCGATCATGGTTTGGCGACAACCATTCCAGCATCGCTGAATTGTTTACAGGCTAATCCCGATTTAAAGCTGGTATTGGTTGGGGATGAGGTGCAAATCACCGAACACTTGGGTAGTGCGCTGGATACCTATAAAGACCGGCTCAGGATTCAACATGCTTCACAGATTGTGGCGATGGATGAATCTCCCCAAAAAGCGTTGAAAAACAAAAAAGACTCTTCGATGCGTGTCGCCATCAATCTGGTTAAAGAAGGCGTGGTGGATGCGTGTGTCAGTGCGGGAAATACCGGTGCTCTGATGGCGACGGCACGTTTTGTGCTGAAGATGATTCCAGGAATCGAGCGCCCCGCGATTATTTCAACTTTACCTTCTATTCATGGGCATACGCATATGCTGGATTTAGGCGGTAATGTCGATTGTACCGCCAGGCAGCTTTTTCAATTCGCCATCATGGGAGAAGAGGTCGTCAAGGCCGTGGAAAACATCGATCAGCCCAAAGTGGGGCTGCTTAACATCGGTGAAGAAGATGTCAAGGGTAATGAGCAGGTTAAGTCGGCCGCGCGGCTTTTGGAAAATGCCAGTCTGAATTATATTGGTTTTGTCGAAGGTGATTCGATTAACGCCGGTTCCGTGGATGTGGACTTAATTGTCACCGATGGTTTCGTCGGCAATGTTGCACTGAAGTCGATTGAGGGTGCGGCCAAAATGATTGGCTTCAAATTAAAGCAGTCTTTCAATAAGAATATGTGGACGAAACTGGCCGGCCTTGTCGCTTATCCTGTATTGAAATCATTTAAGGACAGTATCGACCCGAGACTTTATAATGGAGCCAGCTTTGTCGGTTTACGAGGGTTGGTGATTAAAAGTCATGGCGGTGCAGATGCGCTGGCCTTTGAAACGGCGATTCATTTAGCCGAAGTGGAAATACAACAAGACGTGACCCGAAAAATCAGCGATAAAGTTGAACGTGCGCTGGCGCAACAGGAGTTTGATTGATGCAATATGCAAGAATTAGCGGAACCGGGGGCTATTTGCCGGAGCAGGTTCGCACGAATCATGATATTTCGGAAACGGTCGATACCTCGGATAGTTGGATTGTCGAGCGCACAGGTATAAAAAGCCGCCGGATAGCCGGGCCGGAAGAAACCGCCTCCAGCATGGCTGAAATTGCGGCGCAGCGCGCTATTGATATGGCCGGTGTCGATGCAAAAGACATCGATTTGATTATCGTTGCAACAGGAACGCCGGATCGGGTTTATCCCAGCACTGCGTGTTTATTGCAGCGACGACTCGGCATTTCAGGCTGTGCGGCATTCGATATTCAGGCGGCCTGCTCAGGATCGGTCTATGCCTTGAGTGTCGCCGATCAATACATCAAATCCGGTATGGCCAAAAAGGCTTTGGTGGTAGGGTCTGAAATCTGCTCCCGGATTGTAGACTGGCAAGATCGGGGAACCTGTATTCTGTTTGGTGATGGCGCAGGCGCCGTATTGCTGGAAGCATCAAGGCAGCCTGGGATTTTATCCACCCATATTCATGCTGATGGCGCTTACGAAGACTTGCTTTATTGTCCAAATCCTGTTGCCGCGGCAGAAGACAAACGGGACGAAGAGCCGTATATTCGCATGCGCGGCAATGAGGTTTTCAAAATGGCGGTGAATACCTTGGGCCGGATTGTCGATGAAACGCTGGCAGCCAATAACCTGGAAAAAAATAGCGTTGATTGGCTGGTGCCGCATCAGGCTAATACCCGAATTATTGCGGCGACGGCCAGGAAATTGCAAATGTCGATGGATCAAGTGGTGTTGACGCTGGAAAATCAAGGTAATACGTCGTCGGCATCGGTGCTATTGGCATTTGATGCGGCGGTTCGGGATGGTCGAATTCAGCGTGATCAGGTGGTTTTGCTGGAGGCTTTTGGTGCTGGCTTTACCTGGGGCTCGGCCTTGATCAAGTATTAACTGATGTTGCGCGGATAGCTCATGTCAGCACTCTGCGTAGGGGCGTCATGTATGCCCTAGGCAAAAAACACAGGGATTCAATAATGTTTAATCTAAAAAGAGGGGCCGGCGTCTGAATATTATTTCAGTGAGCTACGGTTTTAACCCGCTACCAGATTAAGTTATTTTGAACGAACAACACAAGGGTTAAGAAATCATGATAAATGAACAAAATTACGGTCTGGCGTTTGTGTTTCCAGGCCAGGGTTCGCAGTCAGTAGGCATGTTGAAGGATTTGGCCGAAGCATACCCTGTCGTCAAGCAAACGTTTGAGGAGGCGTCGGACGCGCTAGGCTATGATTTATGGGCGCTGACACAAAATGGCCCGGCCGAGGAATTGAATCAGACAGATAAAACGCAGCCAGCCATGCTGGCGGCGGGCGTGGCGGTCTGGCGAGTCTGGTGTGATTTGACTATTATGCGACCGGCCTGGATGGCGGGGCACAGTCTGGGTGAATATACCGCTTTGGTTTGTGCTGATGCCATGGCGTTTGGTGATGCCGTCAAGCTGGTTGCCGATCGCGGCAGATTTATGCAGGAAGCGGTGCCAGAGGGTGTTGGCGCGATGGCAGCTATCATTGGTCTGGAAGATCACGTTGTTGTTAATCTGTGTGCTGAAAATGCCGGTGATGAGGTGGTTTCGGCTGCTAATTTCAATGCGCCCGGGCAGGTCGTGATTGCAGGGCATGTGGCTGCAGTGGAGCGCACGATGGCTGCGGCAAAGGAAGCTGGCGCTAAGCGGGCGTTAAAGCTGCCGGTCAGCGTGCCGTCGCATTGCGCTTTGATGAAGCCGGCGGCGGAAAAGCTGGGTGCACGTCTGCAGGAAATCAAAATTGAGTCGCCACATGTTTCATTGCTGCATAATGTTGATGTGGCAGCGCATAGCGCTCCTGAAGTTATTCAGGGTGTCTTGCAGGAGCAGTTGTACAAGTCGGTGCGTTGGGTTGATGTGATCCGTTTCATGCATGATCAGGGTGTGCAGGCCATTGTTGAATGTGGGCCGGGAAAAGTATTGATGGGGCTGAATCGACGCATCGTTAAAGATCTGGGTCATTTTACAATGTATGATCCAGCGACCTTGGAAAAAGTTCTGGAGCAAATTGATGGATAAAAAAATTGCATTAGTGACCGGCGCCAGCCGGGGGATTGGCCGTGCGATTGCCGAAAGGCTGGCGCGTGATGGCTTTTTTGTGATCGGCACGGCAACCAGCGATGCCGGCGCAGAGGCTATTTCAGGCTGGTTGGCTGAAAATGGCGCAGGTTTGCGTTTGAATGTCGCCGACCCGGATTCTGTTGCCGAGGTAATGAAAAAAATCAATGATGAATACGGTGTGCCGGTGGTGTTGGTCAACAACGCCGGTATTACTCGTGATAATCTGCTGATGCGAATGAAAGAGGAAGAGTGGAATGACATTATCAATACCAATCTGACCTCTGTGTTCAGGATGAGTAAAGCGGTGTTGCGTGGCATGATGAAAGCGAAAGGTGGGCGCATCATCAATATTTCGTCAGTAGTCGGGGCAACGGGTAATGCGGGTCAAACAAATTATGCGGCGGCAAAAGCGGGGATAGTGGGGTTTGCAAAATCCATGGCTAAGGAAGTCGGTTCGCGTAATATTACAGTCAATACCGTGGCGCCCGGTTTCATCGATACCGATATGACCAAGGCATTGGCGGATGAGCATAAACAAGCTTTAATGTCTTCCATCGCTCTGGGAAGACTGGGGGACCCGGATGAAATTGCTCATGCAGTGTCTTTTCTGGCCTCAGATGGCGCATCTTATATTACCGGTGAAACAATTCACGTTAACGGTGGGATGTATATGCCATAATCTTGTCGCATTCGGGTAAATTCAAGTATAATGCACCCGCCGTCTGGAATAGCCAGTGACGGGGTTTCTAACAATAACTTTATAGCAAATATTGAAGCGAGTGTGTGTAACATTTGCATTGTTTGGGGAAAATAATTATGAGTAATGTTGAAGAACGAGTAAAAAAGATTGTCGCAGAACAATTAGGTGTTAAAGAAGATATTTCTAACGATGCTTCTTTCGTAGACGATCTTGGTGCTGATTCCTTGGATACAGTGGAACTCGTCATGGCACTGGAAGAAGAATTCGAATGTGAAATTCCAGACGAAGAAGCTGAAAAAATCACGACCGTCCAGCTGGCTATCGATTACATCAATAACAATCTGTAATTGAATTCCTCGGCAGGCTTTTGCCTGTCAGATGATTGTCTCCCTATCTTCTAAAAACCTGTTCAATATCGTGTGAGTCGCTGTGCGTTATATGCGAAAGTCGGCAGTTACACGACTTAGGTGAAAATTTCGACTACCGCCTGAACTCACAGCAGTGGCGAAGTCGATAACAGGTTAAAAGACAGGGCAAAAACCACCGTTTAGCACGCTAAATGGTGGTTTTTGAGCTTCGTCTATTTCACACGGAAATCCAGGCGATTTAGTTTTTCTTAAACCTTTAATCAGGCAGGACACCACCTTGAGTACACGTCGAGTTGTTATAACTGGATTAGGCGCAATTACGCCTTTAGCCAATAATGTTGCCGATACCTGGGATGGTATTGTGAAGGGAAAAAGCGGAATTTCGACTATTGATTCCTTTGATATTTCTAAATTTGCCACGACTTTCGGGGGTGTTATTCGTGATTTTGATATCAGCGAATATATTCCGTTAAAAGACGCTAAACGCATGGATGGTTTTGTTCATTATGGCATCGCGGCGGGGTGTCAGGCGCTGGAAGATTCAGGCCTGGATATCACGGATGAAAATGCTGAACGCATTGGTATCGCCATTGGCTCAGGTATCGGTGGGATTACCGGAATTGAAGAGTGTTACGCGACTTACCAAAAAGGCGGGCCGCGCCGTATTTCGCCTTTTTTTGTACCTGGGAACATTATCAATATGATTTCCGGCAATCTGTCGATTAAATACGGTTTGAAAGGCCCCAATTATGCCATCGTCACCGCCTGTTCAACGGGAACGCATTGTATTGGTGATGCGGCGCGTATGATTCAGCATGGTGATGCGGATGTTATGCTGGCAGGCGGAGCGGAACGTTGTACGACATCGCCTACGGCAATGGGCGGGTTTGCGGCGGCTAAGGCGCTTTCGCGTCGTAATGATGAGCCTCAGCGTGCCAGTCGGCCATGGGATAAAGACCGGGATGGCTTTGTTTTGAGTGATGGTGCAGGTGTCGTCATGTTGGAAGAGCTGGAACATGCTAAAGCGCGTGGCGCCAAAATTTATGCTGAATTGATTGGTTTTGGTATGAGCGCCGATGCCTATCACATTACGTCACCCGCTCCGGGCGGCGAAGGTGCGGCACGCTGTATGAAAAATGCACTACGTGATGCTGGCGTCAATCCTGAACAAGTTGATTATATCAATGCGCATGGTACCTCGACGCCGGCCGGAGATGTCGGTGAAACCCAGGCGATGAAAGCGGCATTGGGCGATCATGCTTATAATACCGCTGTCAGCTCCACTAAATCGATGATTGGACATTTATTAGGTGCGGCAGGGGGCATAGAGGCGGTCTTGACGGCCTTGGCGATTAGAGATCAGGTGGCGCCGCCAACAATCAATCTGGAAAACCCCGATCCTGAATGTGA
This sequence comes from uncultured Methylomarinum sp., assembly GCA_964442675.1. Classification (GTDB taxonomy): domain Bacteria; phylum Pseudomonadota; class Gammaproteobacteria; order Methylococcales; family Methylomonadaceae; genus Methylomarinum. The sequence goes on along the minus strand of CAYUAE010000034.1, from coordinate 4,718 downwards.
CTTGGATTATGTACCGAACCAGGCACGGGAAATGGACATCAATATCGCCTTATCCAACTCATTCGGATTCGGCGGAACCAACGGAACCCTGGTCTTTAAACGCTATTCGTAAGACATGGCTGGGTCCGCAGACTTTTTGTTGAATGGAAAGCGCGGATCCAGTCTCGATATACATGACCGGGGCCTGCAGTATGGCGATGGCTTGTTTGAAACACTGGAAGTTTATCAATCAAAGCCATTATTCTGGGATTTGCATCTTAAGCGCCTGACGAAAGGTTGTCACAGCTTGTCGATTCCTGTGCCGGACCCTTCTGTATTGCGGCGGGAGGCCGAGCAGCTCATCGAGCATTGCCCCCACGGCGTATTGAAACTCATTGTTACCCGAGGCTGTGGCGGCCGTGGTTATCGTCCTCCTGAAAATCCTGAACCCACTCGATTGCTTAGCCTGCATCCTTGGCCGGACTATCCGGAGCAATTAAAACAAAGCGGTGTTTGTGTTCGGTTTTGTCAGACGCCTTTGGGCTTAAATCCGGTATTGGCCGGGTTAAAACATCTCAATCGTTTGGAGCAGGTATTAGCGCGGAGTGAATGGCAGCAACCTGATATTCACGAAGGCTTGATGCTGAATGGGCAGGGTGAAGTGATTGAAGGTACGCTGAGCAATGTATTCTATTTTTCAAATGGCATCCTGTTTACGCCGGCTGTGGATCAATGTGGCGTCAAAGGTATTGTTCGGGATTTAATCATCTCACTGGCTGAGCGGTTATCCATGTCCGTGAGGGAAACTCGCGTGTTGCCAGAGCAGTTATTAGATGCGGAAGAGATATTTTTGACAAATTCGGTGATTGGGATCTGGCCGGTCAGGCAGCTGGCAGATACTCATTTTACCATTGGCTCAAATACCCGTCGGCTACAGACGGCCTATCAACAGCTCTGGCAGCAACAGGTGGAATATGCTTAAAAAATTGCTGCTGTTGCTTATCGTCATGATCGTGATGGTGATTTTTTGGGCAAAGCGAGACTATGAGCAGGCCTTGAGTCGGCCGGTAGTGACAGACAGCGATGTATTCGTCATTAAAAAAGGCGAGTCATTCAGGCAGATAACACGCCGACTGCAACAAAAATGGGCAGTCAATCCCTATTGGTTTCGCGTTATCGCTTATCAAAAAAAGGTGACCAATCAACTGAAAGCCGGAGAATATGTGTTGCAGCCCGGCATGACCCTGCCCGATATTCTGGCCGTTTTTGTGGCCGGAAAAGCTAAGCAATATGCGATTACATTTCCAGAAGGCTGGACATTCAAACAAATTCGCCAGCGCCTGTTGGAAAATGCAAACCTGACTCATACGCTGGATAAAGTCGATGCCCAGGCTCTGTTAAAGCGGCTTGGGAGTCCTTATAACCATCCTGAAGGGCTGTTTTTTCCGGAAACCTATTTTTTTGAAAAAAATACCACCGATTTTAAATTGCTGAAAAGAGCCTATCAAAAAATGCAGCAGGTACTACAGCAGGAATGGGCCGGGCGAGAGTCAGGGTTACCGTTTGAAACGCCTTATCAGGCGCTTATTTTGGCCTCGATTGTCGAAAAAGAAACCGGAAAGCCCTCTGAACGGGCGATGATTGCCGGTGTGTTTATCCGGCGACTCAGAAAAGGCATGTTGCTGCAAACTGACCCGACCGTCATCTATGGGATGGGGGATCGTTTTCAGGGCAATATTCGGCGTAAGGATTTAAAACAGGCAACGCCTTACAATACCTATGTGATTAAAGGCCTGCCGCCCACACCGATTGCGATGCCTGGGCGCGAAGCCATTCATGCGGTCATGCATCCTGCCGCTGGGAACAGTTTATATTTTGTCGCCAGTGGTGATGGCGGTCATATCTTTAGCGCGACATTGCGGGAACATGTCAATGCAGTCAATAAATATCAGAAGAAACAGCGATGACTAAGGGGCGGTTTATTACCCTGGAAGGTGGGGAAGGTGTGGGCAAAACGACAAACCTGGTCTTTCTGGAGCAGTTGTTAATCGCCCAGGGTATTGGCGTGGTTAAAACGCGCGAACCCGGCGGCACGCTATTGGCTGAAAAAATTCGCCAGTTGTTGCTGGAAACGCATGATGAAGCGGTTGATCCGATGGCCGAGCTGTTGATGATGTTTGCCGCCCGAGCTCAACATATTCGGCATGTCATCAAGCCGGCTTTAGCGCGGGGTGATTGGGTCTTATGTGATCGTTTTACCGACGCAACCTATGCCTATCAGGGTGGTGGGCGTGGTATGGCTATGGATAAAATTGCCTGGCTGGAACGTGCCGTGCAAGGCGACTTGAAGCCCGATTTGACTTTATTACTGGATGCGCCGGTACAAATTGGTATGGTGCGAGCAAAAGGGCGTGGTGAATTGGACCGCTTTGAACAGGAACGCTGCGATTTTTTTGAAAAAGTCCGGCAAACCTATTTAAATCTGGCCCAGCAACAGCCTGAGCGTTTTGCTGTCATTGATGCCAGCCAACCTCTCGACGACGTTCAACGCGCGATCAAAAGCCGTATTGACAACCTGATGGCAAATGGTTGAACCTGTTTATCCCTGGCTGACGCCCTATTGGCAAACATTGGAACACTACCTGCGCCAGCAGCGTATCCCGCAAGCGGTGTTGATTGCAGGCAGAGCCGGCATTGGTAAGCGCCAGTTGGCCGAATGTTTTGCCGCCAGTTTGTTGTGCGAACGCTTAAGCGATGAGTGGCTGGCCTGTGGACATTGCCATGCCTGTGTTTTACGGCAGGCGAGTACGCATCCTGACTTCATTGTGCTGGAACCGGAGTCTGGAAAAGGTTTGGGTATTGATAGCGTACGGGGCTTGTTGGCCAAGATGGCGCTAAAGCCTCAGTTTGAAGGGCAGCGCGTTATTTTAATCGATGCAGCTGACAAGCTTAATCCGGCCGCCGCCAACGCCTTTTTAAAAGGCCTTGAAGAGCCGGGTGAGCGTACCACAATCATTCTGGTGACGGATAAGCCGGCACGCTTGCCGATGACCATTCGTAGCCGCTGTCAACAAATTCAAATCACCCAGCTAGATCAAGTGCAGATACAAACATGGCTGGCCCAGCATCAGGTCATGCAGGCCGACGCGCTGTTGGCATTGGCGAATGGTTCACCATTAAGAGCATTGGACTATCATGAAAAGAATTATCTGGCTTTGGCCGGGCAAGTATTTGATGAGTGGCTGAGCTTGCGGCGGGGGAGGGGGCAGGTTAATGTGGTAAAAATCGCTGAAAACTGGCTGAAACACCCTGTAGAGCCTGCGATTCTGTTGGACTGGATGTGTTTATGGCTGGTTCGATTATTGAAACTGTTTTATGGTGAGGGCTCTGATCCAGCCTTGCAAGAAATTAAAAGCCAGCTAGAATTAGCCCAACTGTGTCGATATTATCAATCGGTACTGGAGGGCCGGCAATTACTGTTGACGCAAAGCAATCAACAATTACTGCTGGAAAAGCTTTTGATCGAATGGTCTCAATTAGGTGTCAAGCATGGCTGAAGCATCGCCAAGACAAGGTATTTTGTCACTGTCCATTAAAGATAAAAACGCCTTATATGCCGCTTATATGTCGTTCGTTGAAAATGGTGGATTATTTATTCCGACCAAGCGCAAATATAAAATGGGCGAAGAAGTTTTTATGTTGTTAAGTCTGATGGAGGAAACGGAGCGTTTGCCTATCGCCGGTAAAATCATTTGGATCACGCCTGAAGGTGCCGAAGGCTATCGGGCTTCGGGGATAGGGGTACAATTTAGTGATCAGGATCAGGGCGCTGCACGCAATAAAATAGAAACCTATCTGGCTGGCGCATTAGAAAGCGAGCGGCCAACCCATACCATGTAATTTGAATCCATTAGCGATGATCTGGCCGCAAGAATATGGCCATTCCAGCTGTTTTTTCTAACTTTCGCAGTCTTATGTTTATTGATTCCCATTGCCACTTAGATCGCATCGATCTGACGCCTTTTCAAAACGATTTTGGCCAGTTTATGGCAGCTGCCAAAGCGCAACAAATCGACCAAATGCTGTGTATCGGCATCGATCTTGAGGCCTGGCCGGATATGGTTGAGTTGGTTTCGCCTTATGATTCGGTGTATTTGTCGGTAGGCGTGCATCCGAATGTGACCGAAGGTGAAGATCCGAGTGTGGAGAGACTGCAGGCTTTAGCGGCTACCCCTAAAGTAATCGCGATTGGAGAAACCGGTCTGGATTATTTTCGCAGTGAAGGTGACCTGGACTGGCAGCATCAACGCTTCAAGCGTCATATTGAAGTGGCTAAAATGACCGGTAAACCATTGATTATTCATACCCGGGAAGCTGGGCAGGATTCATTGGATGTGTTGGCGAAAGAAGGCGCCGACCAGGTCGGTGGCATTATTCATTGCTTTACCGAAGATTGGGCTTATGCTGAATATGCGCTGGATTTAGGCTTTTATATTTCCTTTTCCGGCATCGTAACCTTTAAAAATGCTAAACAAATACAAGAGGTTGCCAAAAAAGTTCCAGCAGAGCGTTTTTTAATCGAAACCGACTCGCCCTATCTGGCGCCGGTGCCGCATCGGGGCAAACCCAATTATCCGACCTATGTGCGTCATGTCGCAGAGTATCTCGCCCAGTTACGTGAAACCAGCGTTGACGACATCGCCCAGCAGTCGAGTGAAAATTTTCATCGTTTGTTTCCA
>CAYUAE010000033.1:0-15628 GCA_964442675.1 uncultured Methylomarinum sp. | reverse complement strand
AGAGCGGTAAGCAAAACCCATTAAAGCAATCATCAGTAGCTTTTTGAGTCAAGTGATCAGCGGTTACTGTTTTGTGTGTTTAGCAGAATAGATATAACTGGCTGTTTCGTATTTAAGTCGTCTAAAGAGGCCGGGTAAAAAACCTGAGGCAATCAACAGGGTCAAGCCTGCAAGTGCGGCAAAAAGGAAGTTGGCCTGTTGGTCTAAAAGCCGCATACCTAAGCCGTAGAACAGTGCCGAGAGCAGGATGAACACCCAGTTAAGCCAGTTCACCGCGGCAAATACCCGGCCTTTGTCTTTTAGTGGCGGGCGGGCTTGAATAAAGGCTAATAATGGCACGGAGTAAAAACCGGAAGCGACGCCTAATAAAAAACATAAGGCGAATGCGATAAGCTGGATGCTGAAAGTGGCGGTTGGAAAAATCCGGGCCTGTTCCAAAAGTTCAGGTGTGTTTTTTAGCTGTTGAAATAACTCTAATTCTTCAGTTTGTGGCTGATGCACGGGCAATAGGCTTAAGGACAGTAGGCAGAGTACCAGTATGCTTATCGCTGGTTTGATCAGGCCGAGTCGTATTTTGCCGGCCGATAGACGCCCCACAATCAGGCTGCCTGTAGCGATGCCCAATGAGGTGACAGCAACCATCAAACTGGTTTCAAAATTATTCAGACCGAGTTGAAAGCGGCCGAAGGCATTGATCGCTGTGAGCGCGACGCCGCCGATAAACCAGAACCAGGAATAAATCAGCATAATGCGGAACATCAATTTATCCTGCTGAAAAACATCTGCCAAGGTTTTCAGCACGCTGATAAAGGAATGGCGGTTGAGTCGGCGTTCAGGGTCGGCGGCAGGGTATTTGGCGATGGCCAGTGAGGTGAGGGTGCCAAACACAGCGATACCGACAGTAATGATACCGGCCAGGTACATTTTTCCGACTAGAAAATCAGCCAGCAGGCCAGCAACGGCGACACCCAGAATAATGGCTAAGAATGTGGTCATTTGGGTCAGCCCTGTCGCTTGTGATAAATCACCTAAGCGCACCAGTTCAGGGAGGCCACCGTATTTGGCCGGGCCAAAAAAGGCGCTTTGTGTGCCGAGTAAAAACGTAACACCGGCCAATAACCACAGATAAAGCGGAGCCTGTTGGATGAGAAGGCTCGTATCCGTCATGGTCAGAAAAGCACCAACACCGAGTAAGGCGATGATGATTTCGGCGATTTTACAGGCGACCATCATGCGGCCTTTGCTGAACTTGTCGGCTAAATCGCCGGCAAGGCCGGAAAAAAGCAGGAAAGGCAGTGCAAAAAGAAACTGAACGATGGCTTGATATTCAACGCCCAACATCAAATAGCCAACCCCGAGTAATAACACCAGTTGTTTAAACACATTGTCATTGAAAGCGCCCAGCGCCTGGGTCAGCAAAAAGGCGAGAAAGGAGCGATTTTTGAAAGGTAGCGGAGGAATATCGTCTGTAGATGGTGGTTGAACGCTTTTGCTCATGTATCAGCTCCAGGTATGGCCGGCGAAATTAAAAAAAGGCAATAATCATCCCTTGAACCACCGATTCATTGACATTGGGCAAACCAAATTTGTGGAGCCAGTAACTGTATTCGGTGCCGACATATAACGTGTCTTTTTTCCAGCCCGCCAAATCGCCTACGTCAATCAACATTTGCGGCTGCGCCAGAATGATAAAATTTCCGTTGGCATTGGTATAACCAAAACGAAAATCGGTAAATCCACGGAACTTGAAACGGATATCGCCAAGGCTGAAGGGATAACTCCAAACCGGGGTGACCTGTAAGCCATATTTTCCGGAAATATTGTCGTCTTTATAGGCGGTAATATCCAATTGCAGATAGTCAAAATAGCGATTAGATAAATCAAAACTGATGCCGCCCAGCCAGGCTTTGAAATTATCGGATTCGGGTTTGTTACTGATATTGATACCGGCAACCAGTGAAATATCGTGGACAGGGCCAAACCGGAGCTGATTTCCAGAGAGCTTGTTCAAGCTTAAATAACTATAAACCTCGGCATACACCTCAATCCCGATGTCGCTGCGGAAAGCGGTATCGACAAAGAAGAAATTTGTGCCATAGCGCCAGCCATCGGCGTGTTCGACCGTGATGGTAGGGCGGTCGTTGTCGCCAAGCTCAAAATCGCTGCCGTATAAAAATTGAATATTCTGACTGCTCCAATCAATGGCCGAGGCAATCGGCACATAAAAACATAAGATCAGAAGATAAAACTTAAGGCGCGGCATCTTATGGTGTAAATGATTTTAAATACAGCCGGATTTTTTCGACCTGTGAGTCGGACAAGATATTTTCGAAAACAGGCATTTTAGTTTTGGGGTTGAAGCGTCGTGCATTCATGATGCGTTGTTTTAAAACGGCTTCGGAATAGAGGGTCGTCGGATTAACGGGGTCGTTTAAATCGGGGCCGACCGATCCACCGCTGCCATTGATGGCATGGCAACGGATACAGTAGCGACTGAACAGGTTGAAGCCTGCCTGCACGTCAGCGTCAGTCGATTGCGGGACGGCGTTGGTAAATAACTGACTGGCAGGCTTTATTGCAATTTCTGTTAATTGAAAAGGCCAGGCATAACGCCATTTTTCCTTGTCTGTGCTGTCTGGCCAGACCAAATAAAACGGCGCGGGGGTGATTTTATCCTCGCCAAACTGAAATGGCTGCCAATGGCCCTTCTTAACGCTCAGATCCTGAAATGCCAGATATCCTGGGTTGGAGGATACATCGGCATATGACATGGTCGCCTGATAACCATCTTTGGCCGTAAAGACAACGATAGCTTGCGATAAATCGCCGGCATAGTGTTTCGCTAATTGCTTAATGACAGGGCGCAAAGCGATGGCGCGATAGTGTTTCTCGGTTTTATAGACAGGGTCATATCTTATCAGTACGCTTTTGACAGGATAATGCGATGCCAATGCTTCTACAGACAGCTGAACAGACGGCCAGGCCGGCCGCGTAGGAACGTCAGCAATAGCCATGTGAGTGAGTAAACCTAAAAAAGGCAGTGCGAAAAATTTAAATACTTTCATGTTGAGTACAATGGGCAATAATTTCAGCAAGTTTAGAGGAGTCAATGGGTTTTGTCAGGTAATAATCAAAGCCGGAATTCAAAGCACTGTCGATTTTGTTCTGTTCGGCAAAGGCGCTGATAGCGATCGTAGTCAGCGGAATATTATATTGTTTTATTTTTTTGATCAGTTTCAGGCCCGATAATACAGGCATGTTCAAATCAATCAGGGCAATATCGTAAGTTTTTTTCAGTAGTTTTTCCAGCGCCAGTTGGCCATTGGCGGCAGTGTCGTAACTACAATTGAGTTGATCGAGAATATTTTGCAATAACAAAATATTGATCGGGTTGTCTTCTGCGATCAAGATACGCAGTTTATGCGACTGAGATGGATATTTTTCAGTGGCGTTTTCAAGGGCTTGTTTACTCTGTTCGGATGTGTTTTGGAGTGGAATTGAAACGGTAAAGATGCTGCCTTTGTTGACTTGGCTCTTCACACTGATGTGACCGCCTAACAAACATACTAATTCATGCGTAATGGCCAGGCCCAATCCAATGCCTTCTTTTGAAAAATCACGTTCATCGATTTGAATAAAAGGCGTAAAGATACGCTTTTGATCGGCTTCAGAAATACCGCAGCCGGTGTCTTTAATGACAATTGTCAGGCGTTTGTCGTCGCCTGTGACCGATAATTCCACAGAACCATAGGTGGTGAATTTGATCGCATTGTTCAACAGGTTAACGATAATTTGACGCAATCTTTTTTCGTCTGTCGTAATCATTGAACAGCTGCAGTCAATATTGACATCGAAACGGATGTTTTTTTCTTTAGCCTTGAGTTTGAAAATGGAAATAATATCGTCCCAAAACGGTTTGCACGCAAAGCTTTGCAAATGGAGCTTGAGCTTGTTGGTTTCGATACGGGAAATATCCAGCAGGTCATCGATCAAGGTCAATAGATGTTTACTGCAATGTTCGATGATATTGACATGCTGTTTATTGTTTTCTGATAAATTGTCTTGTCTTTGCAACAGCTGGGTAAAGCCGATAATGCCATTCAATGGCGTACGCAATTCATGACTGATATTGGAAATAAACCGGGATTTTGCCTGATTGCTGGCTTCGGCTTGATTTTTGGCCGCTTGTAACTGGGCGGTGCGTTCTTTGACTATGGCTTCACTGGAAAAAAAACGACCGCTTAACAACAAAAGCCCCGTACCTAAAAAACTGACAAATAACAGGCCGATGATCAGTACAGACCACATCATCCAATGCGTTGAACTATCAATATGTTTTGTAAACGGGTAGGTCAGAGTCCAGTCTAAATTATAAATTTGAATCGGGTAGCGGAGTTTTTCGTCATAATGGTTTTTTTGTTGCCCGATAAAAATTGTTCTGCCTGTTATGTTGTCCAGAATGGAAAACGCATTGGGGGTAAGCGGTGGCGCCAGCGTTAAAATGGCACTGAACAACAGGTTTGGGTCGATAACAAAGGCCACCCACTCGGTTTTATCGCCCGTCTGATGTATTGGAACGCCAAATTGTAAAAACTGTTGAAAACGTATGACCGGTGAGAATGTGGCATATGTTTGTACTGACAAGGCCGAAAGAGGTGGGTGAACAGGTAAGGCCTGCGTGTTTAACGTATTGTCAGCTGAACAGGCCTTGATCGAAACAGCGTGATCGGAGTGCCTGACCTGATACCAGCAAATCTGCTTGATTTCCGGGAAGTCTTGCAGATAGATCGACGTAAAGGGTTTGAATTCATTGCGTTCGATTTTTTCCGAGTTGATAAAAAAAGCATGAATGGCACGAAGATTTCTGACATGTTCACGCAGACGATCGTCAACCAGATGGGTCGTGGATTGTGATTGCACGGTAAAATATTCATATTGGCGTTGATATTCCAGTTTTTGAATAAACAGGAAAAATGCAGTCACCAGAATGAAGGTAATCAGCATCGGCAGACCTAACAACATGCCTCTACGTTTCCAGACCGCGCTGTCGTGATGAAAAACAGTCAATAGCAACGGCGCAAAAATAAGCACACCAATACTGTCGCCAATCCACCAGGTCAACGCGTTAGGCCAGATTTCAGACGGCTGCAGGATTTTTTCCCAGAACATGGTGGTAATACCGATACTGGCCGAAATAAGGCTGGCCAAAGGGCCACCGATCAATAGGAAATGCACGATTTCCCGGGTTGTCAGCAAGTCATTGGGAAAGCCGATAGTGCGTTTTATCAGATAGCTGCCGAACCAGGCATTTAAGGTAGCGCCGGTGCCGGTGGCAATATAAATAGGAAACAAAGCGGTATCAAAACCGAATGCCCAGGCGCTGATGCAAAAATTGCCGATAAATATGCCTGGCCAAATTTTGGGGCCATAAAACAGCATGGCGACCAGGCCAACACCGGCTGGCGGCCAGATTGCACCGGCCTGACTGGGCGGCACTGCCAGCTGGAGTCCAATTAAACCCAATACAAAATAGCTCGATGCAATGACTGCAAGGCGTAAAAGATAGTGGGTCACTGAGGTTAACATTTTATAGGGGTACTGTTTTTAAAGTTGTCGAGATACCTCAAATTGTAGAGGTGCTTTCGGAATTGTCCAGCGTATATTTGCAGGCTCGTAATGATCTTGATCTTAGCTTTTAGACTGTCGAAAAAATGACAGTGTCATTTTAATCTATTGATAATAAAGATAAAAAAAACCTGGTTCATTTTTTGCTATGAGAATTGTAACACGGTGAAAAAATGAATGACTATGCAACAGATTACGACACCTCAAACGGATAAAACGCGTCAGTTAACCGATGCGTTTAAATTGTTCAATCAATTATCAGAGGACCTGGCACAGGCCTACCAGGGGCTAGAGGCTCAGGTTACCCGCTTGAACCAGGAATTGACAGCAGCGCGTAGCGCCAGGTTGCAGACACTGATGGAAAAAGAAAAACTGGCCACTCGTTTGCAACAGATTCTGGCCGCCTTGCCGGCCGCCGTCGTGGTATTGGACAAACAGCGCATTGTCATCGATTGTAACCAGTTGGCGATTGACTATTTAGGTGAACCTTTGATTGGTTTGGCCTGGGATGACGTTTTACAGCGGCGTTTGTTTCCGGTCACCGATTGTCCTCAGGAACGCAGTCTGGCCGATGGTCGTCGATTGAGTATTACCTGTAATTCATTAGGCGATGAGGCCGAGCAGATTGTTTTGCTGTCCGATATCAGTGAACTCAGGTCATTGCAGGATTTACTGGCGCAGCAACAACAATTGTCGGCAATGGGTGAAATGGTAGCCCGTATGGCGCATCAGGTCCGAACACCGTTATCGACCGCAATTTTATACGCCTCACACCTTAAAAAAACGCAGCTGCCTGAACAACAACGACAACAATTTGCCGGGAAAATAATGGAGCGCTTGCAATACCTGGAACGGCAAGTCAACGATATGTTGATTTTTGCCAAGCAAGGCAAAATGACTATGGAAAGCTTTCCGATACGACATTTATTGGCGCAGCTTCAAGACAGCAAGGCCGGAATGCACTGTAAATTGATTATCGATGATCAAAGCGGACTTGAGTGTATGTGTGGTAATGAAGATGCTTTGCTGGGGGCGTTGATCAACCTGGTCAACAATGCCGAAGAAGCCTGCGATACAGATAGCGTCATTAAAATAAGTCTTCGTTGTCCTGCCAGTGGCGGCTTAAGTATTACGATTCAGGATGATGGACCCGGTATTGACCCTGCTGTGCAACAACGCATTTTTGAACCGTTTTACACCACAAAAGCCAGTGGTACAGGCTTGGGGCTGGCTGTGGTAAACAGTGTCGTTAAAGCCCATGACGGGCATTTGATGTGTCATTCGGAGCCGGGAAAAGGAACGCGCTTTGTTCTTGAACTTCCCTGTGCCGAAGTGCGTACGGTATCCCTGTCCAGTCTGGAGAATGAGGAGGCTCAGCATGAAGCTGCATGATATTCTGATTGTCGAAGATGATAAAGACCTGGCTGAAGCACTAGCGACCACGCTGGAGCTGGAAGGTTACCAGGTTATAACGGCCGCGAATGGAACAGAGGCTTTGCTGCGCTTGAACAAGAGCGTTTTCCGTTTGGTGGTCAGTGATGTACAAATGCCGGTGATGGATGGATTTGAGCTGTTGCACAATATCCAGCAAAAATATTCGCAGTTACCGGTATTGCTGATGACAGCCTATGGCACGATTCCAAAGGCGGTTTCGGCGATGCGCGCCGGGGCGGTGGATTATTTGATCAAGCCGTTTGCCGCCGATGTTTTGGTCGAAAAAGTGCGCGGCTTGATCAGTGCCCGGCAAGCGACAGAGCATAATGCCGTCGTGGTCGCCGAAAATATGCAAAAGCTGTATGGCCTGTGCCGGAAAGTCGCTAAAACCGATGTTACTGTGTTATTGGAAGGCGAGAGTGGTTGTGGTAAAGAGGTACTGGCGCGCTATATTCATCAGCATTCGGGGTATCAGAAAGGGCCTTTTGTGGCGATAAACTGCGCGGCAATTCCTGAGAACATGCTGGAAGCGATGTTGTTTGGCTACGAAAAAGGAGCATTTACTGGCGCGGTACAGGCGAGTGCAGGTAAATTCGAGCAGGCACAAGGTGGAACGCTGTTACTTGATGAAATTTCAGAAATGGAATTGGCTTTGCAAGCGAAATTGTTACGGGTATTACAGGAAAAAGAAGTGGAGCGCTTAGGCGGCCAGAAGAAAATCAGTCTGAATATGCGGGTATTGGCGACGACGAACCGGAAATTGAAAAAATATGTTGAAGAAGGTCGTTTTCGGGAAGATCTGTATTATCGTCTGAGTGTTTTTCCGTTGAAAATTCCACCGCTCAGAGAGCGCAAACAGGATATTTTGCCATTGGCGGAAGGTTTTGTAGAAAAGTATTTCAGTGGCGGCAACAGGTTACCGGTTTTCAGTGAGCCTGCACAAGAAAAAATGCTGGCTTATCCTTGGCCCGGTAATGTGCGTGAATTGGAGAATGTCGTGCAAAGAGCGCTGATTTTGCAAAGCGGTGGACAAATTCAGAGCCAGGATCTGATTTTTGAAGGCATTGACGCGCTGAATGATTTTTCAGAATCGGAACAGGTCGTGACATCGGTTGAGCTCAGCTCAGAGAATGAAGTCAGTAAATTGGGCGAGGAAGTCAAAACTGTAGAAGAAAAAATTATTTTAAAAACCTTGCAGGAGCTCAATGGCAGCCGTAAGCGTACGGCTGAAAAACTGGGTATCAGTCCGCGTACCTTGCGTTATAAAATTGCCAGAATGAAAGAATCCGGCGTCGCTGTACCGTGTTGAATGGTTTAGCATGAGCATTATCGGGAAGACATGACATAACTGGAATGAAAAGTGCTTGTCATTTTATAAATGATTATCTGCCGTCAAAAAAGTGGCAGATTAAACGGTTGAGAATAAGGTAATGTGATGAGCGAAATGAATGTCGATCAGGTTTTAGCACAAATGCGGGCCATGTCGCTGGAGGCTGGGGCCGGCAGCAAAGTTAAGGAAAGTCAAAGCAGTGGCGATTTTTCGGCTATGCTTAAACAATCTATTGATGCGGTCAATGATACCCAGAAGGCGGCCGGGCAATTATCTAAACAATTCGAGCTGGGCAATGAAGATGTCAGTCTGGCTGAAGTAATGATTGCTTCGCAAAAAGCCAGTGTATCTTTTCAAGCGATGGTGCAGGTTAGAAACAAGCTGGTTGAAGCCTATAAAGATGTTATGAACATGCCAATGTAATCAGAGACTTGAAAAACAATGAGTGAGCAAGAGGCGGCGAGTACAATTAATTCTGATACCGGCACTCAGTTAACGACGACTGAAGAGGGCGAGACAACCGGGCATCCGGCGTTACAGGCTCTGGCTAAACTGAATATTAACCGGCAAATCGGCTTGATGCTGGGGTTGGCCTTGAGCGTTGCAATAGGTGTTGCCATTGTATTGTGGTCACAGACACCGAGCTACGATTTACTCTATACCGGCATTGCCGAGCAAGACGCTTCTGAAATCATTGATGTGCTCAATGAAATGGGTGTCGATTATCAGGTCGATACCGGCTCTGGTGCGATTATGGTGCCGGCGGGTAAGACACGGGAGTTAAAATTGAAACTGGCGGCCAGAGGGTTGCCGCGCAGCACGAGCGACAGTTCAGGCTATGAATTGCTGGACAAGGAAACGGGGTTTGGCACCAGTAAAAATATTGAACTGATGCGATTCCAGCGCGCATTGGAAGGCGAAATTGCCCGTACCATCATGACCATTCAAACGGTAAAATCCGCCCGGGTTTTACTGGCAATTCCAAAACAATCGGTTTTTGTTCGCAAGCGGAAAAAGCCCAGCGCTTCGGTGGTGGTTTCATTGTATCCTGGACGAAGCCTTGAAAAACAGCAGGTCGAGGCCATTATTCATTTAGTCGCCTCCAGTGTGCCGATGCTTGAGCCAGGTGAGGTAACCGTTGTCGATCAAAAAGGCCGTTTGCTCAATAGTAAAAACGCTGGTGACAATCTGTTTTTGACAACGAAGCAGTTTGAATACAAACAGCAGGTTGAAGAGCATCTGATGGATAGGATTCAAAATATCCTGATTCCAATTGTCGGGCGTGATGGGCTAAGAACCCAGGTGTCAGCGGATGTGGATTTTTCCATAACCGAAAAAACTCAGGAGATGTTTAATCCTGATTTACCGGCGATTCGCAGTGAGCAAACTCAGGAGGAGGAAAATACCCAGTCTGCGGTGCAAGGGGTGCCCGGTGCATTGTCCAATCAGCCGCCGCCGACAGGTGTCGCGCCGGAAGTGGCCAGTGGCGCGGAGGCTCAAAACAGCACCATAACGCCGAAATCAATCCGCAAAAGTGCGACGCGCAATTATGAGCTGGATAAAACGATTACCCATACGCGTTTATCGACAGGGGTGGTTAAAAAACTATCCATTGCCGTCGTGATTGACAATAAAAAAGTCGCGCTGGATGAAGGTGAAATCAGTTCCAGACCTTATTCGGCGGAAGATTTACGGCAACTGGAAGATTTGGTCAAACAAGCTGTGGGCTATGATGCCAGCCGGGGAGATAAGGTCACTGTGAGCAACGTCGCCTTCAATACGCTGGATGATTTGGCGCCGCTGCCTGAATTGGCAATTTGGGAGCAGCCCTGGTTTGCCGATGCGCTTAAACAATTAGCGGCCGTTGCAGTTGTCTTGTTTCTGGTTTTAGGGGTGTTGCGCCCGGTGATGCGTGGATTGATTGCGCGGCATGAAGATGATGTGCTGGCGGCGGAATTAGCGCGTGTGCGCGAGGAAGCCGAAGCGATAGGCGGTGTAGTCAAATTCGATGAAAACGGTAAGCCGGTCGCGGTGCCTGTAGAGGCTATTCAAGATGAACAATTGGCAATGGCCGCCGGTGCCGAAGACCTGTTGCTGCTGGAAGCGCCGCAGAGTTATGAAAAACGGCTGGAATATGTACAGAAGTTGATAGACGAAGATCCGCAGTTAGTCGCAAAGGTTTTGAAAGGATGGGTGAAAGAAGATGGCTGAGGAGCAAAGCACCGAGCTGGAGTTGACCAAGCCTGAGCAGGCGGCGCTGTTGCTGTTAGCCGTAGGCCAGGATAGAGCGGCCAGTGTGTTGAAGAATATGGGGCCAAAGGAAGTTCAAAGCATCGGCTCGACGATGGCGAGACTGGACGGGATTCGTCCGGAAATGGTCGACACTGTGCTTGAACGATTCATTACCGAAATCAAGAGTGAAACCGGTTTGGGCCTGGATTCGGATGAATATATCCGCAATATGCTGACCAATGCCTTAGGCGCAGATAAAGCTGGCAGTATTATCGACCGCATTCTGTTGGGTGCGAACAGTAAAGGGATCGAGCAACTTAAATGGATGGATTCGCGCTCGATTGCCGATTTGATACGCCTGGAGCATCCGCAGATTATTGCCATTATTTTATCCTTGCTCGATGCCGACCAGGCAGCTGAAGTATTGGGTTTATTGCCGGAGAATATGCGTTCGGATATTTTAATGCGGATTGCGACACTGGAAGGCGTGCAGCCGGCAGCTTTGAAAGAACTGGATGAAATGATGGAAAAACAATTGACCGGTAGTGATAGCGTCAAATCGTCTTCAGTGGGCGGGATTGATGCCGCGGCCAATATATTGAATTTTGTCGAAGGCTCTATCAGTGAGGAGCTAATGGAAGCGATCAACGAGAGCGACCCGGAACTGGGGCAACAGATCCAGGACAAAATGTTTGTCTTTGAAGATTTGGCAGCCGTTGATGACCGAGGTATTCAAACCTTGTTGCGCGAGGTATCAACCGATCAACTCTTATTGGCATTACGGGGCGTCGATGATGAACTGAAAGAGAAAATATTTAGCAATATGTCCAAGCGGGCGGCTGAAATGTTGCGTGATGATCTGGAGGCAGCGCCGCCGACCCGCTTGAGTGAAGTCGAGGCTGCGCAAAAAGATATTTTGGCTATTGCCAAGAAACTGGCAGATGCCGGGGAGATTACCCTAGGTGCTGGCGGAGGTGATGAGCTTGTCTAAGCGGATTCGCTTTGCTGACGATGAAGTCAAGGATGTCGATACCTGGCGCGACCTGGAAAATTTTTCGGCAAAGGCATCAGACCAGGAAAAAGCACCGGTATTGACGGTTGAAGAAATCGAAAACATGCAGCAGCAGGCCTACAAGGAAGCTTTCGAACAAGGCCGGCAGGAAGGTTTCAAACAAGGCCATGAGGAGGGCTTCAAACAAGGCCAGGAAGAGGGATTTAAGCAAGGCTATGAAGACGGCCAAAAACAAGGTTATGAAGAAAAATCGAGTGTGCTCAAACAGCAAATATCGGACTTTAATCGGTTGATGGAATCTTTGAATGAACCTTTCAAACAGTTGGATGAACGGGTCGAAAAAGCCTTGCTTGACCTGGTGATTGGTATTGCAACCCAGTTGATTCGGCGGGAAATTAAAACCGATAGCGGTCAGATTGTGGCCGTTGTCAAAGAAGCGATAAAAGCCTTGCCGGTGGCAAATCAGAATTTGACTCTGAAATTACATCCCGAGGATGCCGCCCTGGTCATTGATGCATTGAAGCTGGATACAGACTCGGCACAATGGCGCATAGAAGAAGATCCACTGTTGACACGCGGCGGCTGTATCGTGGAAAGCGGTGCTTCGCATGTAGACGCCAGTGTTGAAAACAGACTGGCGGCCATTGTGGCAAAAATGCTGGGTGGCCAGCGGCAGGACGATAAAGCGCCATGATTCCTGCGGCCGATCGTAGCGAAGCCTGGCTGGCACGACTTGCACCGTATACTGAACGCTTGCAGGAAGCGCCGGAGCTGATTGTCGAAGGGCGCTTGTGTCGTATGGTCGGTTTGACCTTGGAGGCCGAAGGTTGTCGTGCGCCGATTGGATCATTGTGTCTGATCGAAGCAAAAAATGGCAGTCGTATTGGTGCGGAAGTCGTTGGTTTTGCCGGTGAGCGCTTGTTTTTGATGCCAACAGGCTCTACGCATGGCTTAGAGCCCGGTTGTCGGGTGATTCCGCTAGGCACGAACAGTTTGGCAAAAGTGGGTTTTGGTCTGTTAGGTCGGGTATTGAACGGTGCAGGGCAGCCGCTCGATACTAAGGGGCCTTTGTTGGTCGATGATCAAGTCCCGCTATCGGGTAAACCGATCAATCCATTGACCCGAAAACCCATTCGTGAATTACTCGATGTCGGCGTGCGCCCTATCAATGCCCTGTTCAGTGTCGGGCGCGGACAGAGAATGGGGTTGTTTGCCGGAACCGGGGTGGGTAAAAGTATATTATTAGGCATGATGACACGCTTTACCTCGGCTGATGTGGTCGTGGTGGGACTGGTTGGTGAGCGGGGACGGGAAGTCAATGAATTTGTGCTTAAAATACTGGGTGAAGAGGGCTTGAAACGTGCCGTTGTGGTGGCTTCACCGGCCGATGATTCTCCCTTGATGCGGGTTCATGGTGCATTGCTGGCGACCAGTATTGCCGAATATTTCCGCGATCAGGGTTTGGATGTTTTATTACTGATGGATTCATTGACCCGTTATGCACAAGCCTATCGGGAAATTGCGCTGGCCATCGATGAGCCACCGGCTACAAAGGGCTATCCGCCGTCTGTTTTTGCCCGGCTGCCACAATTGGTTGAGCGTGCCGGCAATGCGGACGAAGGTGGCGGATCAATAACCGCTTTTTATACCGTTTTAGCGGAAGGCGATGACACCAATGACCCAATAGCCGATGCCGCGCGTGGTGTGCTTGATGGTCATATTGTATTGTCACGCGAATTGGCCGAATCAGGCCATTATCCGGCAATTGATATTGAGGCCTCGATCAGTCGGGTCATGGCCGATATCGTTGAGCCGGTACATCAGCAGAAAGCCCGAAGGTTGAAGCAACTCTATTCTATTTACCAGCAAAATAAAGACTTGATCAGCGTGGGTGCCTATCAGCCGGGATCAGATCCAAGAATCGATTATGCAATTGCCAAAAACAATGAAATTCTGGCATTTTTGCAACAGGATATGAATGAAGCCGTAGACATCAGTCGAAGCTTGGCAGAGTTGAATCAGCTGATCGATGAGCAGGGTTCAGGATAAGGCATAATGAAAAAAACACAGCGACTCAGAGTGGTTATTGAGCTTTATCGGCGCCAGGAAAAACAGGCTTTGGAAAAGCTTGGTGTTTGCCAGCAACACTATAACAGTGCGGTGGCGAAACTGGAGAGTCTTAAGCAGTACCGGCGTGACTATGAACAGCGTGATTTATCACAAGGCGGGCAAAACTTTTCCAGCCAGCAATTTGCTGAGTATCGTATTTTTTTGGCCAAACTTGATCAAGCTATTAACGACCAGAAAAATATCATACAGCAAAAAAAACAGGCGGTAATGCAACAGCAGCAGCAGTGGCAGCGGCAACACCAAAAAACCGAAAGCCTGAAAAAGCTGGATGAAAAAGCCTTGGCGGAGGCCTTGAGGCAAGCTGAAAAAATTGAACAAAGCGAGCAGGATAATCGTTCTGCTCGATGTGGCAATAAATCCAGCATCTTGCTTTGAAGAACAAGCTTTCTAATCCAGTACACTATAAGCTACAAGGTGCTGGATAAATCTGGCACAGGAACTGCTTGGTAAAAGGGTAGATGAGCTACGCCTGAAACAGGCCATTGTGTTGGAGAAACCTTATGAATATAGAAGCCACTGATATTCTTTCCTTGTTTCCCGGTTTTGATAGCCTGGAAAATCTGCAGCAAACGCTGGCGACGGATGGCAGCTTGCCATCGTCATTTGCTGAAACGTTGATGGCGGAGCTTCAACAATTGCAGAATGCTGTTTCGGGGCAGAAGGATTTCTTACAGGATTCGGCCGCAACCGCGCCTGATTTTTCCGCGAGTACAGGCAAACTTTTGCCGACTGATGGCAATATTGATCTTGAGCAAACGCTGACAGCCTTGTCGGATATTATGGGGCGACTGGAGGCCATTCAGCAGTCCGAGCTTTCAAACCAAAAAGCGACAGGTTCAGATGTCAATGCGACAGATGCTGAACAATTACCGATAGCTGAAGGGTTGCAAGAAGTTGATAAATTTCAGGCTCTTGGTGATTTACAGCCTGCCACTTATCTCAATGCCCCTGTTCAACCTGCACAAACGATAGTCGCCGAGTTGCAACAAGCGCTTGAAAACGATCCATTCCAGAAGGCGTTAGCATCTTCAGCGGCTAAAACAGAACTGGCACAAATGCAAGATGCGGCGCAGTCATTATTGCAGCGGCAAAATTCCAGACAACAGACCGTCTTGATGGATACAGCGACGGCACAGGTTCAGGATGTGGATATAAAACGACAGGTCGCAGAAGATTTGACGCGATCAGAGCAGTTAGTGCTAGACAGGAATAAAGCGCTTTTTTCAGATGAAATAAAACAAAACGCCAGTCTCAGTGAAGGCTTGATGGATGAAATCAGTGTAGAACAAAAGACAAAAAACAGGCCGCAGAGTATTGATAACAGGGCAGTGCTTTCCAGTCTGGCGCATTTGGAACGCGCGGTGATGCCTGCCCAGGAAACCCGAAACAGTCTGCCCGTCGTGCAGACTGCAATCAGTCACCCCCAATGGGGGCAAGAATTTGCCGAAAAAATTGTCTGGCTGCACCAAAAATCGATTCCGTCCGCAGAAATCAATCTGAATCCGCGTCATTTAGGGCCAGTCAGTATTCATATTGATGTCGATAAGGATCAGACCTCTGTTTCCTTTCAGGCACATAATCCTTTAGTCCGGGAATCTATCGAGGCGGCCTTGCCTCGGCTGAGAGAAATGTTGGCCGCTCAACAATTGAATTTGGTCGATGTGAATGTATCCCAACAGCAATCAGAGCAAAAACAATCCTCTCACGGATTCGAACAGCAAACCGCTCAGGACGATAACAAGAATGCTGCAGATTCGAATCCGCCGCATGAGGCTGTGGCAGACTCGGCCGCCGCCGTCATGGATGAAATTGAAGCAGGCCGGGCGATTGTCAGTCAAGGCGTGCTGAGTTTGTTTGCTTGAATT
>CAYUAE010000032.1:0-16260 GCA_964442675.1 uncultured Methylomarinum sp. | reverse complement strand
CGATGATAGTTTGTGGCAGCCCTTGCCGCAAGTTCAACTGACCCAGGTAGAACAGACGGTCGTTTGTCGTTCACCGTGGATAAACGGCGTAGTGACACTGGATGATGCCATCGAATGGCGAGACAATGGCGGCTTTAAACTTCTGGGACGCCGGGATGAGATCGTCAAAATAGAAGAAAAACGCTTGTCATTGGCAGAAATGACACAGGTTTTGCAACAGATGGCGGAAGTCGATACGGCCAGGTTGATGGTGCTGTCAGGTAAGCGTGAGCGACTGGCCGCGGTTATCGTACTCAGCCCGTATGGGGTTGCCGAATTGCAGCGGCTCGAACGACGGGAAGTGATTAAACGTATCAGAGAGCATTTATGTCACCATTTTGAAACGGTTTTATTACCGCGAAAATGGTTGTTTGTAAACCGCCTGCCGGAAACCCGGCAAGGGAAAATGGATGCGACCTTGTTAAGAACATTGCTCAATCAAGATACGTTACGCTATCCACTGATTCAGCAGATTGTTTTTGCACATGATTCGGTCAGATTGCAAATCAGAGTTCAAGCTGCACTACAGTATTTTGATGGCCATTTCCCGCAGCAGCCTATTTTGCCTGGTGTGACCCAACTGGCATGGGCCGATTATTACGGACATTTATTTTTTTCAATCCAGCGTGGCTTTTCCAGGCTGGAAGCGGTCAAGTTTAAAAAAATCATTGTTCCTGACACTATCGTGACCCTCTCTTTGAGCTGGAAAGTCGAAACCGGGAAGTTATATTTTGATATTGAGAATGCGCGCGATGCCTTTGGCTCGGGCCGAATGGTTTACGATGCGATAATATGAAAACCTGTATTGTGATTCCGTTTTATAATCACCCCCAAGCGATTCAACAGGTGCTTGAACAGCTCGAATCGTTTGCCTTGCCGTGTATCGTCGTCAATGACGGCAGTTCAGCCGACAGCCGGGCGGTACTGGAACAGCTGGCGCGGCGCTATGCCTGGGTGAGCTTGATTCATAGGCCGCAAAATGGCGGCAAAGGGGCAGCGGTTATCGATGGCTTAAACCAGGCTATCGGGCAAGGCTTCAGTCATGCCATTCAGATTGACGCCGATGGCCAGCATAATATTGCCGATATTCCCCGCTTTTTGAGCGCCAGCGAAAGCCATCCCGACCAGCTGATTCTTGGCCAGCCGGTTTTTGGCCCTGAGGTGCCGAAGAAAAGATTGTATGGCCGTCAAATAACTAATATCTGGATTCATATCAATACCTTATCGAATGCCATTGCTGATGGGATGTGTGGCTTTCGCTGCTATCCACTGGCCGCTGTCGAACGGCTGTTGCAATCGGCCCGTTTAGGGCTGCGGATGGATTTTGATATCGAAATCGTGGTCAGATTGTATTGGCAGGGTGTTGGCGTCATCAACCTGCCTACACCCGTGCGCTATCCTCTCGATGGTGTTTCACACTTCAATATGCTGAAAGACAATGTTCTGATTTCCGCCAAGCATGCACAACTTTTTTTCGGCATGTTATGGCGCTTCCCTATGCTGCTGTTGCGCTGTTGGCGCTGAAACCAGGCCGCGTGCCAGCATCAATTGAATCACCTGATCGACACACTCGGTGAGCGAATGACGACCGGTATTGACGATTAACTCTGGTTTTTCAGGCGCTTCGTAAGGTGAATCGATGCCGGTGAAAAAAGGAATTTCACCGGCCCGGGCTTTTTTATAGAGTCCTTTTACATCGCGTTTTTCGCAGATATCCAATGGGCATTCACAGTAGATTTCAAGAAAATCACCATGCGGCATCAGTTTTCGGGCTGCTTGCCGGTCTTTGCGAAAGGGCGAAATAAACGCGGTCAGCGTAACGATGCCCGCTTCCGAGAACAGTTTGGCCATTTCCGCAATGCGGCGGATATTTTCAACCCGGTCGGCATCGGTAAAGCCTAAGTCGCTGCATAAGCCATGACGGACATTGTCGCCATCGAGGACAAAGGTCGAGACATTCATGTTGTACAGACGCTCTTCTACGGCATGCGCGAGCGTGGACTTGCCGGACCCGGACAAGCCGGTAAACCATAATACGGCGCTTTTGTGGCCTTGACGTTTTTCGCGTGCGGCGCGATCAATGGTGGCATGGTGCCATACGGTATTGCTGCTTTTTTGAGTCATCGTTATCAGGAGTAATGTTGTTTAAAGGCTGAAATAAATTGATCCAGTTGCGCCTCTGGCAGCTGGTTAATGCCGGCGGCGGCTTTTCTGCCGCCACCACCTGGAAAGCGTGCGCAGAGTTCGTCGGCGCCGGTTTTCAGGGTTAAAGGGGCTCTGACGCTGATTTGAAAATTGCCCGCAGGCGTGCGTGTGATAATGGCATGCGCCCTGTCTGGCGCCTGGTTTGCCAGATGATTGCCAAACACGCCGCTGATACGCCTGGCCCAGGCGGCATCGGGTAATAGATAGACAGCGGTTTTTTCATCCGCTTCTAAAGGCTGCAATGCTGTGGCCTGTGCCATATCGGATTGATAAGCCTCTTGTAATTGGCGAAATAAATCACCACGCTGCTGAATGAAATCAAAAGGCGATTTGAATTGAACCAGGATGTTGAATAATTCGGCCGGATGGATATGCAGGTCTTCGATACTGGCGCCATAGCCATTGTAGTTGATATAAATGCCGAGTTGTTTCAGGCTTTCCCGCTGCTCTGTGGACAGCATCAGCGTATCGGCAAGCTGCTCTGCGCTGCGATCCAGATTATCGCCAAATGCCGCCACGATGGCCCATTCCGGATAGGGTTGTTGTAAATAGTGGTTGACCAGCAAACTGGTGCAGACCGCAGGGCTGGTGTCGATAAGCGTGGTCAGGTTTGGGTGTTCAGGTATTTCGCCGGCCTGATGATGATCGACATATAAAACCTTGGCACCGGCGCTTAAGAGACGGCATAAGTCATCTTTGTTTTTGGCCAGCGAAATGTCCAGCACCGTCACCTTGTCTCTGGCCGTTGCCGTGACGCGCTGAAGTAACTGAATGTCGCGCTTGACGCCGGTGATGAGTCTGGATTCGGCAGGCTGTGACAGGCGCAGCTGAATCAAGGCGCAGATGCCATCAGCATCGCCATTAAAAACATCAATTTGCATCGCGGTAAAATGATTTTGCTAAAACCCATATCGTAGACTAACATCTAGGGTATTGCCAATTTTGTTAAAGGAGAGCGTATGATTCCCGTTATTCTGTCAGGCGGTTCAGGAACCCGGTTGTGGCCCTTGTCGCGCAGCCAGCATCCTAAACAGTTTCTGCCGCTGGCTTCGGATAAAACCATGGTGCAGGAAACTGTCTTACGCCTGCAAGGGCTGGAAGGTTTGCAACCTGTCCTGGCGGTTTGTAATGAAGATCATCGTTTCATGATGGCAGAGCAACTCCGGGAAATCGGTCTTCAAGCCGCTTCAATTATTCTTGAGCCGGCTGGGCGTAATACTGCCCCGGCCATCGCGTTGGCGGCATTGGCCAGTGATGAGGAGGATATTTTATTGATACTGCCGGCCGATCATGTGATTACAGAGCCTTTGGCATTTAAACAGGCGGTGGCGAAAGCAAACAACCTGGCTGAACAGGGCTATATGGTGACATTTGGAATTGTGCCGACGGCGCCGGAAACAGGTTATGGTTATATCAATACCGGTACTGCGGTTGATGAGCTGAGTTTTCATATTCAGGCATTTGTCGAAAAGCCGGATAAGGATACGGCTAAAGCCTATTTGGATAGCGGTGATTATTTCTGGAACAGTGGCATGTTTATGTTTAAGGCCGGGCGCTATCTTGAGGAACTGGCCAACTATCGGCCGGATATTCTGCAAGCGTGTGAGCGTGCCTTGGCAAGACCTGAGCAGGACAGAGATTTCCTGCGTCCGGATAAAGAAGCATTTCTGGCCTGTCCTGCCGATTCTATCGATTATGCGGTGATGGAAAAAACCGACCGCGCCGTCATGATCCCACTCGATGCCGGATGGAATGATATTGGCTCCTGGTCGGCGCTATGGGATATCACCGATAAGGACGAGGCAGGTAATGCCGTCAGCGGCGATGTGATGGCGCTAAATACGCGTGATTCGTTTTTGATGGCGGGGAACAAATTGCTGGTAACGGTCGGGGTCGAGAATCTGGTGGTGATTGAAACGGATGATGCGGTGATGATTGCCAGCAAAGACCGCGTGCAAGATGTCAAGGATGCGGTCGAACAATTAAAACAACAGCAACGGCCCGAGGCGACCCTGCATCGTAAGGTTTACCGGCCCTGGGGTTATTATCATTGTATCGAGCAGGGTGAGCGCCATCAGACCAAGCGCATTGTCGTCAACCCAGGTGCGAAATTGTCGCTGCAAAAGCACCATCATCGTGCCGAACATTGGATTGTGGTGAAAGGGACGGCGATGGTGACACGGGGTGATGAAAAAATTCTGCTGACTGAAAATGAATCCACCTATATTCCATTAGGGGTGACCCATTGTCTGCACAACCCCGGCGTGATTCCACTGGAAATTGTCGAAGTTCAATCTGGCAGCTATCTTGGTGAAGACGATATTATCCGGTTTCAGGATGATTATGGCCGCCAATAATCAGCATCGATGGCTTAACGGAAACAGGCAATAAAAATGACTGCCCTTGCCCAGTTGGCTTTCAATTTCCAATTGGGCATCGTGACGCACTAACACATGTTTGACAATGGAAAGCCCAAGTCCTGTGCCTTGAATTTTTTTAGACCGGTTTCGGTCCACACGATAAAAGCGCTCGGTGATGCGTGGAATATCAGCCTCTGCAATGCCTTCACCCTGGTCTTCCACGGACAGGCATAGATACTTGTTGCGGCGCGACCAGGTGACGATGACGGGTTTGTCGGCAGGCGAATATTTCAATGCATTGACCAGCAAATTACTGAAGGCGCTGCGCAGCTCCTGTTCATCGCCGAGAAGATTATCCGTGCAGTCGATATTGAGCCGAATCCGCTGGGCGTTTTTACCGATAACCTGGCCTTCATGACAAATCTGGCGTAACAGTTTTGGAATATCGACACAGTCTTGATGTTTTTCCCGGGTTTCCAGTCGGGTCAGTAATAACAGATCATCAATCAGGCTTTGCATCCGCTCGGTCTGCAAGGCCATTTTTTCAAAACAGCGCGCATAAAAAGGACTGGGAGCTGGTTGTTCTTTCAATGTCTCCAGATAGCCCTTTAAGACCGTCAGCGGCGTTCGTAATTCATGCGAGACATTGACAGCAAAGTCTTTACGCATCTGTTCCAGTTTGCGTAAATGGGTAATGTCATTGGCCAGTAACAGGCGTTGCCCCGCCCCATAGGGAACAATTTTGATTTGCAGTAATGCCTCGTCATTGATGGGGGACGGTATCGTGATGGGGTCTTTATAATCCCGCGACAATAAATACTGAATAAAGACGGGGGTGCGCAATAAATTGATAATACGTTGTCCCCGATCTTTTTTTTTCAGTCCCAATATTTGTCGGGCCGCTTTGTTGCTCCATTCAATCTCGTCATGCTCGCCTAAAACGACAGCGGCATCCGGCAGGGCATCGGTGGAGCGGTGAAAACGCTCCAACATTTTGCTGAGTTTTTTCTTGCTTTGTTTTTGCCGTTTGCGAATTTTATACAGGTGAAGATAAATTTCCTCCCAGATACCTTTTGCCTGTTTATTATCGGTTAGATAGCCGACGCTTAAATTTCGCTCCAGTTTATTGATCAGAAGACTCTGGCGTATCAATAACACCACGGCAAGCAATAATAACAATAGAGTCAAATGGCCGATAAACAGGCTGGCCACAATAGCCATGATCAGCCAGAAGCTGACAATTCTGATTTCACGTGTCCAGCGATTCATGTGTCTTTTGCCGCCGAAAAGCGATAGCCGAAGCCGCGAACCGTCTGAATAGCCTCTTTACAGCCATGTTCAGCCAAAACTTTGCGCAGACGCCGGATATGCACATCGACTGTGCGTTCTTCGACATATACGCTGCGACCCCAGACCTGATCCAATAATTGGGTGCGGCTGAATACCTTGTCCGGATTCTGCATAAAAAAGTGCATCAATTTAAATTCCAGCGGACTGACATCCAGGATTTGCTTATTGATGGTCAGAATATGTTTATCCGTATTGAGTTGAAACACGCCTTGTTGCAGAAGTGGTTGATTGTCGTTTGGCGACGTACGGCGTAATACGGCATGAATACGCGCCACCAACTCTTTCGGCGAAAATGGCTTGGTCATATAATCGTCGGCGCCGATTTCAAGTCCCCTGACTTTATCATCTTCCTCGCCGCGGGCGGTCAGCATGATAATGGGCAGTTTTTTCAATGCAGGGTCTTTTTTCAGGCGACGGGCAAGTTCGACGCCACTGATGCCGGGTAGCATCCAGTCCAGCACCATTAAATCCGGCGTATTGTCCGCCAGAACTTCTTGTGCCTGTTCTGCCGTATTTGCAGACAAGGTTGAAAAGTCCGCTTGTTGTAGAATCATTTCCAGCATTTCCAGAATGGCTTCTTCATCTTCAACTAACAGAATGGTTTTTTGCATGAGGCTTTCTCGAATGTTTATGCAACAGATAAAATTAACAGAACTATATGACAATGCAATGACATTGAACGGTAATCAGTAACAGGCTGTGAACAGTTATCCCCAGAAGCTGTGGATAACTCTGTGGATGAGGTGTTTGTTTTGCCCTGAGAAAGGCATATATTCAGGCTTGTTCATAAATTGTATAGAAAATAGACAATATAAGATAATATGTTATAAAACAATATCTTATCATTTGTGGCGAGGTGTTGATTTAATTATTAAACATGCGTGCCAAGTGTTTGATTTTGGCCTGTGTATAGTTATACAAAATTGTTTAAGCTGACATCAAGCCTTTGCCATTGTTCAGGCGTTGCCGGCAGCCCAAAGCGGACGCTCTCAGGCGATTTGAACAGGCGAATCAGGATGCCTTGTTTCGCCAGATGTTGAAACAGGCGTTCGGCCTTTTGCGTTTTAACCCACTGAAACAAGTCAGTTCCGCCGGCAGGCGCCAGATCATGCTGTGTCAGAAGATAGTTTAATTGCTGCGACTGATGTCGGAGTCGATGCCGTGTTTGTCGTTGCCAGTCACTGTCTTGCAAGGCCAGTTTTGCCACATGGCGAGCGGGGTGGCTGATACTCCAGGGGCCAAGCTGACTTTGTAATCGAGACAAGAGAGCCGGCTCGGTGATGACAAAGCCGCAACGAATCCCGGCCAGACCAAAAAACTTGCCGATAGAGCGTAAAATAATCAGTCCCTTCCGACTTGGCGCCGCGCTCAGACTGTGTTCAGGCTGACAATCGATAAAGGCTTCATCGATAATCAGCCAGCCACCGCGTTTTTGCAGTTGCCTGTGCCAATCGAGCAGGCGGGAGCGGCTAAAGACTTCGCCGGTCGGATTGTTTGGATTGATAATGACCAGAACATCGGTTTCCGGCAATACGGCATCGATTTTATGGCTTTGAACCTGGCGGATTTGATGACCGGCCTGCTGCCAGTTTGCGGCATGTTCGGCATAGGCAGGCATTGGCAAGGTGACGCGACAAGGCGGACGTAACATTGGCAGGGCCTGAATGGCCGCCTGGCTTCCTGCGACCGGCAAAATAGTCGGATTGCCATAATAGGAGACCGCCGCCTGGATCAGGCCGTCATCATCTTCCGGTAAACGTTGCCAGCAGTGTGCTGGAATCGGCGGCACCGGCCAGCCATCAGCGTTGATGCCGGTAGATAAATCCAGCCAGTCGGCTAATGGGATGCGATAGTGTTTAGCCGCCTGTTGCAACTGGCCACCATGCTCAAGCAAAATAATCTCCGGCAGCGATGACGATGCACCAGCATAGCAGTGATCGCTCCACGAGCTGATTGGCTCTAACAATATCATGGCTTTGCGTTAATTGTTGGCTGCCAAACCAGGGTTTCTGTTTCAAGCGACCATGATAAATGGCCGGTCCGCCGAGCTGTCTGTTTAATGCACCGGCGCCGCTGGTCATTACCGGCCCGGCATTCGGGCTTTCCAACAGGCGGGCCTGCATTTGCCAACAGGACAACGCTAATCGCGTCTGCCCCATCAATGCGTAGGACAAGGCGGTTAAACGCGCAGGGATGTAATTTAAAGCATCATCCATGCGGGCGGCAAAACGTCCAAAAAAGCGATAACGGGTATTTTTATACCCCCACATCGCATCCAGTGTATTGCTCAAGCGATAAAAAATCACACCGGCAGGCCCTGCCAGCACAAACCAGAAGAGTGGCGCAAACACGGCATCGGCGCCATTTTCCAAAACCGATTCAATCGTGGCATTTTGAACTTGTCGGGCGTTCATCGTGTTTGTATTCCGGCTGACCATATAACTGACAGCGGTGCGGGCCTGCTCGAGTGGCTGGGTTTGCAGTGCCTGATACACTTTGTTGGCATGTTGTTTCAGGCTGCTGGGTGCAATGCATAAATACAGCACCAGGCTGTTGACGATAAGTTCAGTTGTTGCCGACAAATGGAAAGACAGCATTAACAATGGCAAGGGTAAAGTCAACAGCAGCCACGCCAGCACCCCCTGAAGTTTTTGTCGGGCCGGGCTGTGTTCAGGGCGGTTGAGGCGTAATTCGAGAGTGTTCGCCAGCCAGCCAAAGCCCACCAGCGGATGATATCGCTTCGGCTCACCGAGGCGATAATCCAGAATAATCGCGAGTATAATAGTCAGGGTTATCGTCATGGGAAGCGCACAATGCCATATTCCGGGGTTAAATTCAAATGTAATAAACTGCTATCACCTCATGAATGAGTCATGGCTTAAGGCGTCCCTGACAATTTTCACGTGTTACCGTTTTCTTTGATATTTCAATCGTTTTTAGAGGCTCGCAATCGACAATGAAAAAGGATGTTGCACAAGAATGAAGGCTCAAACCCTGATGGTGCAAGGCACCACCTCCGATGCTGGAAAAAGCGCCCTGGTGACGGCCTTGTGCCGTTATTATGCGCGCCGGAATATTCGCGTCGTGCCGTTCAAGCCGCAAAATATGGCCTTGAACAGCGCCGTTACCGAAGATGGCGGCGAAATCGGCCGGGCGCAGGCGGTACAGGCTGCGGCCTGCTATTTAAAGCCGCATACCGATATGAATCCAGTCTTGCTAAAACCGAATTCCGATAAAACCGCGCAGGTGATTATTCACGGCAAGGCCTATAAAAATCTCGATGCACAACAGTATCATGCTTACAAAAAACAGGCGCAACAGGCGGTTTTAGAATCCTGGCAGCGTCTGAGCCAGTGTTATGACAAGGTTATCGTAGAAGGCGCAGGCAGTCCTGCTGAAATCAATTTGCGTGAAGGTGATATTGCCAATATGGGCTTTGCTGAAAGCGTTGATTGCCCGGTGATACTGATTGCCGATATCGATAAAGGCGGCGTTTTCGCGCATTTAGTCGGTACGCTGGCGCTGTTGTCGGAAAGTGAACGCCAGCGTGTGGCAGGTTTTGTGATTAACCGTTTCCGGGGTGATATTGATATTTTACAACCCGGGTTGGACTGGCTGGAACAGAAAACCGGCAAGCCGGTGCTGGCGGTATTGCCTTATTTGCAGGATTTTTATCTGGAAGCGGAAGACAGCTTGAAACAGCTTGCGGTCAGCCATCATGCCGATGTGCAACCGTTCAATATCGTCATTCCAGCCTTGCCGCGCATCAGTAACCATACCGATTTTGACGCGTTGCGCCTGCAAGCGGATGTGCAATTGCATTTTGTCAAACGCGCCGATACGGCGCCGGCGGCAGATCTTATCATTTTGCCCGGCAGTAAATCGGTCAGGGATGATTTATATTGGCTGAAACAACAAGGATGGCCGGCTTATTTGAACCGGCATTTGCGTTATGGCGGGAAAGTATTGGGTATTTGTGGTGGCTATCAGATGCTGGGGCGCCAAATTCATGATCCGCAAGGGATTGAAGGTGAGGCGGGTGCCAGCGCCGGCTTGGGCTGGTTGGATATTGAAACTGTTTTGCATCGCGAAAAATGCCTGATGCAGCGGCAAGGGCGTCTGTGGCATGACGGGATTACGGTAGCCGGTTACGAGATTCATGCCGGTCTTTCAACCGGCCCGGATACGCAAAGAGCGGTTATAGATTATGGCACCAGCCAGGATGGTGCGCGTTCAGAAGATAATCAGGTTATGGGCTGTTATTTGCACGGCCTGTTCGATCAGGCCGAGGCACGCCAACAGTTGTTGGCGTGGGCGGGGTATCGCGGCACAACACAGCTTGATTTGCAGGAAAAACGCGAGCAGGGCATCAATATGATTGCCGATGCGGTCGAGCGTTATTTTGATTTCAAGCGGCTGAATAAAGCCATAGCGAAAAATGCCGCGCACAAAAAAGGCGCAGAATGCGCCTTTTAGTGTATGTTATTGCGGTTGTACATTGGCCGCTGTCAGCCCTTTAGGGCCGGTCTCAATGTCAAACTCAACCGTCTGTCCAGGTGATAATGTCTTGAAGCCATCGCCACTGATTACTGAATAGTGTACGAATACATCTTCATTGCCTTCATCCGGTTCAATAAAACCAAAACCTTTTGAATTATTAAACCATTTAACAGTACCCGTTGCCATTTGGAGAACTCCTTAAAATAAATCAATACAAATACAGAATGGCAAATAATCACCTGAACGGCTTATCTGCAATCTGATGGCAGTATTGTACTGAGATTTTTTTTAGAATGCCATTATCGTGTTTGAGCATGATTGAGATGAGCTGCCTGTATGACTTGAAATCAAAAAACAGCCTCTATACACTGCTTAAACGATCGGGCTGAGTGACACAGTTTGGTTTACAAAAAATAATAACAACGCAAAGAGGTAACAACATGAATTCTTTTTACATTGTCCTGTCGCCATTACGCCAATTTATGCTGTTGGCGATGATTGTGTTTGCCGCTAACAGTTATGCTCATCGCGGCCCTGCGGATGAAGTCGATAACTGTCGTATTCGGGTGGGGTCGGAAAAAATTCACGTCAGTCTGTATACGC
This sequence comes from uncultured Methylomarinum sp., assembly GCA_964442675.1. Classification (GTDB taxonomy): domain Bacteria; phylum Pseudomonadota; class Gammaproteobacteria; order Methylococcales; family Methylomonadaceae; genus Methylomarinum. The sequence goes on along the minus strand of CAYUAE010000032.1, from coordinate 5,203 downwards.
CTGAAGCCGGTGAAAGTAATGGTTTCTGTCAATATGTGCCGCATGTCGGGAAAACTATTATTGTATTTGATTATGAGGGGCATAAACTCCGCAATACGACAGTGGAGTTTGAAATCACCAAAGAACCTGAAGGGGTGCGGATTTTCCATCAGGAACCTGAAAAGATTAAAACCGGCACGCTCAATACTACAGTCGATTTCAGTCAATATGGCGCCGGCGAATACCTGATTCACATTACCTTGGTCAGCGATGGCGAAAAACAGGACAATCACCTGCCGATTTTTATCGGGCAAGAAGAAGGGAAGTCTTACACCGGCGCGTTAAAGCTTATCATCCCGGCCGTTTTCATCGCCATCATGCTGTTTTTTATGTTTCGGCAGTCCAAAACAAGTGAGGAAAAATAAGGCGTTAGAGAGTAATGTATTGACAAATAAAGCTTGTAGTATAAAATTTAGATCATACACAACCCAGAGCAAGTAAGCTTATCAAAATAATTGCAGGTAAGCCGATCCTCTGGGTTTTTTATGCCTGAAATATAAGGAAAACAATATGAAAACGGCAATTCTTGTTGATGGAGCCTTCTATTTACACCGTCATCATTCCTTCTTTGGCAAAGAAAACTCATCTGATCCAGCAAAAGTCGCTACCAATCTTTGGACGCATTGTGTAAAACATATCGAGAAAAATTCTGATGAATACTTATATCGTATCTTTTTTTACGATTGCCCACCTGTTGAGAAAAAACTGCATCACCCGCTTACAAATAAGGCAATTGATTTATCGAAATCGCCTGCGGCTATTTTTAGAAACGCATTCCATAATGAATTGATACAAAAACGAAAAGTTGCATTACGTCTTGGATATCTGGATGACAAAAATGGTCGCTGGAAGATAAAAGACCCTAAAGTCGAAAGGAAAGTTATCTCGGGCAGTTACTCAACTGAGCAACTATCGGAGGATGATTATATTTTTCATGCTGTTCAGAAGGAGGTCGATATGAAAATAGGCCTTGATATTGCTTCTTTGGCATATAAGAAACTGGTTGATCGTATTGTCTTGATTGCTGGGGATAGTGATTTTGTTCCAGCAGCAAAATTTGCCAGAAGAGAAGGAATAGAATTTATACTTGACCCAATGAAAAAACATATCAGGGAAGATTTACAGGAACATATTGATGGTTTGAAAACAACACTCCCGAACATCAAAAAGTACAAAAATAGCGTTAATTCAGATGACTAAAAATGAAAAGTACTTTTTGTCGTTTGCTTCACATGGTGTTATTACGCATTGTTTATCGACAACTTATCGCATTGGCAAGGCTGAATTAAACGCTTATTTACCAATACAGAATGATGAGAAAATCTTGCCGAGCAAGTCGTCGGCGGTGAATTCGCCGGTTATTTCGGCGAGAGCGTTTTGTGCTATGCGCAGGTCTTCGGCGACCAGTTCACCGGATTGCTGCTTAAGTTGAGCTAACGCATTGCTGATGGATTGTTCGGCCTGTTTCAAGGCTTCGATATGACGCTGGCGGGCGATGAAAACATCTTCGCTGCTGGCATTGAAGCCGACGCTTTTTTTCAGATAATCGGTCAATAAATCCATTCCTGCACCGGATTTTATGGATAAATAAATCTGGCAGCTATGCGGGGTTTCGACGATTTCGGGTTCAATGCCGAGCAGGTCGATTTTATTGTAGATTTTAGTCACATCAACATCAGGTGGCAGTGATTTCATAATATCATCGACATCAGGGGCAGTGCTGTCGATCAATAGCAGTACTTTGTCCGCTTTCTTTATTTCATGATGCGCACGGCGGATGCCTTCCTGCTCCACAGCGTTGCGGCTTTCCCTGAGGCCTGCGGTATCGACAATATGCAGCGGCATGCCGTCGAGTTGAATATGTTCTCTCAAGATATCGCGGGTTGTGCCGGCCTCGTCAGTGACGATGGCGGCATCGTGCCCTGCCAGCGCGTTAAGCAGGCTGGATTTTCCCGCATTGGGTTTGCCGGCCAATACGATGGTCATTCCTTCGCGCAGCAGGCGACCCTGCCGGGCTGTTTGCAGAATTTGTCGGACTCGGGCCTGTAAGGTTTCCAATTTTGCCTGAACAATGCCATCGCTGAGGAAGTCGATTTCTTCGTCGACAAAATCAATGGCGGCTTCGACATAGATTCTAAGCTCAGTCAGTTCATTGACCAGCGCATTAATTTTTTCAGAAAAAACGCCTTGTAACGATTTTTGTGCAGAACGAACCGATTGTTCTGTGCTGCTTTCAATCAGGTCGGCGATAGCTTCAGCCTGAGCCAGGTCAATTTTGTTATTGAGGAAGGCGCGTTCGCTGAATTCACCCGGTTTTGCCAGACGTGCGCCACATTCCAGCACCCGCTTGAGCAACATATTGAGGACTACGGTGCCACCATGACCCTGAAGTTCCAGTATATCTTCACCGGTAAATGACGCAGGCCCTGGAAAATAAAGCAGAATGCCGGAATCGATAGTCTGTTGTGCAGCGTCCAGAAAAGGCGAAAAAATCGCCATTCTGGGGGTGAGCTTTTTAGGGGAAATTTGCCCTGCAATCTGTTGCACTGCCGGGCCTGAGATGCGGATGATACCGACGCCACCATTTCCAGGGGGAGTGGCTATGGCGGCAATGGTGTCGGTATCAAAAGCGGACATACTTATTTTTCAGCTTCGATTTGTCGGGTGATATACCACTGCTGAAGAATGGACAGCGTGTTGTTCCAGACCCAGTACAGCACCAGACCTGCCGGGAAGAACAGGAAGAAAATGGTAAATACAATCGGGAACATTTTCATAATCTTCGCCTGTAATGGATCGACCGGTGCCGGATTCAGGCTCTGTTGAATCTTCATGGTAATCCCCATCAGAATCGGCAGGATATAGAACGGATCCTGTGCCGATAAATCCTGAATCCACAGCGCAAATTCGGCCTGCCGCAGCTCGACAGTTTCCACCAATACCCAATACAAGGAGATGAATACCGGGATTTGCACCATGATCGGTAAACAGCCGCCTAAGGGATTGACCTTTTCCCGTTTGTACATCGCCATCATTTCGGTATTGAAGCGTTGACGATCGTCTTTGTATTTTTCTTGCAGCGCTTTCAGTTTAGGCTGAATTTTGCGCATTTTCGCCATTGACCGGTAGCTGGCCTGTGACAGTTTAAAGAACAGTAATTTAATGACCAGCGTCACGCCCAGAATGGCGACACCCCAGTTACCGACATAGTCATGGATTTCATTCAGCAGCCAGTAAATGGGTTTGGCGATGATGGTCAGCCAGCTATAGTCAACGGTGAGCTCCAGACCTTCGGCAACCTGTTCCATCAGTGGTTGAATTTTAGGTCCGGCAAATAAATGCGCCGTATAAACACGGTTGTCATGCGGGGCAACCTCATAAGCCGGTGAATAGGTGCCAATGACATAGCGCCAGCCTTTAAGTTCTTTGGTGTAAAGATGATTTTCCTGATCGGCCGGCGGCACCCAGGCGGCGGCAAAATAATGCTGTACCATGGCGGCCCAGCCGCCTAATGTGGCGACATCGAGATTTTGTTCGGCCATGTCTTCAAAATCGATTTTCTGGTACTTGTCTTCCTGCGTATAAATCACCCCGCCTGCATAAGTGCGGATGAAATTATTGCCTTTTTTATCGGTATAAGGCACGCGCAGCAGTTGGCTGTATTGGCGGCCAGACCAGGCGGTATCGGTGTCGTTATCAACCTTGTGCTCAAGGGTGACGTCATAACTGCCTTTTTTGAAGATATAGGTTTTGGTGACCGTCAAGCCCTGGTTATTGGTCCAGGTTAAAGGGACGACCAGAGTATCGGCACCTGGATTTAATTTGTAATGTAAGCTTTCGGCTTTAAAAATAGCATGATGGTTGGGGGCTGTCGATGAGCCATCGGCGGCAATCAGGCCATTTTGTGCCAGATAAAGGCGATCCGGATGGGTGTCGAACAATCGGATGGGCGATTTATCGACAACGACAGGGTCGAGGCCGACCATTTCACGCAGTTTATTGACCCAGGTGTTTTCTTTTTCTTTTGGGTATTGCAGTAAATCCAGGTTGCGTAAGGTGCCCCCTTCGGTATCGATTTCAAGTGCGATGACATCGGTTTCTACCCGAATAATCTGATTTTTTGGCGTGCTTCCTTCAATGCCGGCCTGTACAGGCGTTGCGGCGTCGCTATCGGGGGTGGTTTTTGTGTTCCCGTCCTGCCCAGCGATAACTGGTGTCTCAGAGGCAACGATCTGTGGTTTCGGGCCATAATCGAACTGCCAGGCTTCCCAAATCATATAGGAAATCATCACGAAAGCCATGATGAGTACAAATCTAAGATTATCCATTATTTTTTACCAAAATTATTCTAAAAACGGGTTGATGCGATGCAAAACAAACGGGCATTTTATCAGGCATTGTAAGATGCGTTAAGAAACTTTGTGTGCTTTACACAAAGCGTGATGAATGGAGGGGTAATCAAAGGTAAAATGCCATGGCAGAGCTTGATTGATAAAAGATACAGTGGAAAAGTGTATAGATAGTGTATTCCACCGATTTTTTGAGATTAATCTGTGTCTGAAGGCACAGAATTTACGCTGCCGAGTTGTTTGTTGAGTTTGCGCCAGTGCTTTTCCAATGATTTTCTTAATTGTTCGGAGCTTGCCGTTGCTGCATCTTTGCGGGCTAAAACAACAAAATCAATATTTCTGAGCTTATGTTGATGTAAACGAAAGCTTTCCCGTGCAGCGCGTTTTAAAATATTCCGGATAACGGCTTTTTTGATATTTTTTTTAGCGATTGCAAGGCCGAGTCTGGGGTGTCCCAGATTATTCTCGATCGCTAATACGGTAAAATAACGATCTGTCGAACGTTTAGCGTTCGAAAAGACCTTTTTATAATCGTTGGCCGTCCGTAGCCTGAGCTGAACGGGAAACGCAAAGTTTTCCGCTGACAAATCAAACAGTCAGAGATTTGCGGCCTTTCGCTCTACGAGCATTCAGCACTTTACGACCGTTTTTGGTTGCCATTCTTGCACGAAAACCGTGTGTTCTTGCGCGTTTGATTTTGCTGGGTTGATACGTTCTTTTCATTGCTCTGCCTAATTAACAAAATACGAGATATTAGAGAACCGGCAATAATACGGTAAATAATCGACTTTTGTCAATTTATATTATTGGACTGG
>CAYUAE010000031.1:0-16389 GCA_964442675.1 uncultured Methylomarinum sp. | reverse complement strand
GCACCAAAAATAAAAGTAAAAAGCCGTTAAGTTCAAGCTTAGCGGCTTTTTATTGTCTGTGTGAAATATGAAAACCACCGACCCAGGCTGAAGTCGGTGGTTGTTGGTCGATAGTTACTGAACTTTGCCGGCTTCTGTGGCGCTGGGGACTTCGATCAGACTGCCTGATTTAACATCATAGATATAGCCATAAACGGGAATATCGGCTGGAACGAGAGGATGCGATTTGATTCGAATGACGTCCTCGGTAACGCTTGTCTCCTGGTCTTTAATGGTCAGCCACTTGATGTATTTGCCTTCCGCAGAACCTGGGCCTTCACAGCAGTCATGCCAGCCATTGGCATCGACGCTGGCTGTTTTCAGGCTTTTGCTTAACAGATCTTCCATAATGTCGTCGGTAAATGTTTCCATGCCGCAGTCGGTATGGTGAATAACGAACCATTCGCGGGTGCCGAGCAGTTTATATGAAATCACAAGTGAGCGGATGGCATCATCACTGGCACGGCCGCCGGCATTACGGATGACGTGCGCATCACCTTCTGATAAACCTGCATATTTAGCCGGGTCGAGGCGGGCATCCATGCAGGTCAGGATAGCGAAATGCCGGCCTGGAGGCATCGGCAAATCAGCCTTGTCAAAGGTATTGGCATATTCGCGGTTGGCAAGCAGGACTTCGTTTAAGATTTTTGACATAGCAGTTTCCTTTTGGTGTGTTACTTTTTTTAGAAATCGATAGCCGTGAAAGGATATCGTTCGTTTTTGGAGATAGTAACGGTTCAATAATATAAGGTATGGGGGGCGTAAGCAAGTAATTACAAATGGAATGGGGTATTAACCCAGCCTTGTTGTGCCATACAACGATACGTTATTAACAACAAAGCCGGGTTAGCGTATCAAAGGTGTTTTATAAGCGGCGCCTGCAATTTCGCGAACCAGTTTAGGTACCAGATAGCCGGGCAGTCGGGATTGTATTTGATGATATATTGATAATGCTTCCGAGTCGCTGATGGCGAAGTGGGCCGTACCTTGGGCAGGGTCGAGTTGATGCAGATAATAAGGCAGAACATCGCATTCAAACAGTTTTTCACTTAATGTGTGGAGTGTATCTGCGCAATCATTGACGCCTTTTAGCAGCACACTTTGGTTGAGCAAGGTAATGTTATGGGATTTAAGTTGTTGGCAGGTCGTGGTAACGTGTGTGCTGAGTTCGTTGGCGTGGTTGGCGTGCAAAACCAGAATGGTTTTTTGTGGGCCAGCGGCGAGCAGCTGGATTAAGTGCGGCGTGATGCGCGCGGGAAGAACGACGGGCAAGCGGCTGTGCAGCCGAATGCGTTTGATGTGTGAAATTTTTTTCAGGTTTTCGAGCAGTTGCTCCAGCTTGTTGTCGCTAAGCAGTAAAGGGTCGCCGCCGCTGAGGATGATTTCCTCAATTTCGGTATGACGGGCGATATAGTCCAGTGCCCGTTGTAGTTTTTGTGGGGTGATTTGATTGTCGCTATAGGGAAAATTGCGCCGGAAACAATAGCGGCAGTGTATAGCACAGGCGGCGGTTGTAATCAGCAGGGCGCGGCCCCGGTATTTATGAATAAGGCCGGCTTCAGCCATAGCATCCAAATCGCCGACCGGATCGGTCACGAAACCAGCCACAGCCATGTTTTCTTGCTGCAGGGGAAGGACTTGTTTCAGCAGTGGGTCATCAGGGTTGCCAGGCTCCATACAATCGGCGAAGCAGCGCGGCACCTTGAGTGGAAATGAGGCCCTGGCTTGTAGTTCAGGTAAGCTGGCTATATCAATATTCAGATAATGGCAGAGTGTATCAACCCGGCTGAAAGCGTGACTGAGTTGTTGCTGCCAGGATTCTGGGGTTGTTTTGTTAAGCGTGTCGATGGTTTTCAAGGGTTTGTTTCTGATCAAAGCAGTTGAATAGCGAAATCTATCCATTATAATGCTTTAACTTTATGGTTTGTTCACGCGAGGAAAAATGGCGACATATAGCACCAATGAATTCAAGGCCGGCCTGAAAATCATGCTGGATTCAGATCCGTATTCCATCATTGAAAACGAGTTTGTCAAGCCGGGTAAAGGTCAGGCGTTTAATCGGGTCAAGGTTCGGAATTTAAAAAATGGCCGGGTGATCGAGCGGACATTTAAGTCGGGTGAAACGGTAGAAGGGGCTGACGTCGTTGAAATCGATATGCAGTATCTCTATAACGATGGCGAGTTCTGGCATTTTATGGTGCCGGATACCTTTGAACAATATCAGGCCGATGCCAATGCTGTCGCTGATGCCAAACAATGGCTGAAAGAACAGGATATGTGTGTTGTAACGCTATGGAACGATGCGCCCTTGAGCGTTTCGCCGCCTAATTTTGTCGAATTGGCGGTTACTGAAACCGACCCGGGCCTGAAAGGCGATACCTCGGGCGGCGGTGGCAAACCGGCAACATTGGAAACGGGGGCAGTCGTTCGGGTACCGTTGTTTGTACAGATTGGTGAGATCATTAAGGTGGATACGCGGAGTGGCGAGTATGTATCCCGCGTTAAAGAGTAATTGAAACAAATGGATTGGCGACCGCGCTGTGCGCCTGATGTCATACACAAACGCGCTGAAATGTTGATGCTTATTCGGCAGTTTTTTCAGCAGCGGGCGGTGCTGGAAGTGGAAACACCATTGCTATGTCATGCGACGGGAACCGATCCGCAATTGGATTTTTTCAGCACACAGTTTAATTATCCACCGGACAATCCCCGGTTGTTTTTGCAGACCTCGCCGGAATTTGCCATGAAACGTTTGTTAGCCGCCGGCAGTGGCTGTATTTATCAAATCTGTAAGGCATTTCGCAATAGTGAGTCGGGGCGATTTCACAACCCGGAATTCACCATTCTGGAATGGTATCGGCTTGATTTTACCTTGCAGGACTTGATGCAGGAAGTGGTAGAGCTGTTCGAGCAACTGGTTTTGCCCCTGCGTCCACTGCAGATTTTGCCGCCGATAAGTTATCAGGATATTTTTCAGCAGGCGACAGGACTTGATCCATTGACGTTCGAGTTGCCAAGGTGGCAGGCTTTTGCACAGTGTAATAATTTGCACGAAGCCATTGAAATATGCGCAGAGGATCACGGGGTATGGCTGGATTTTATATTTTCCCATGTCGTACAGCCGCAAATGAAGGCGGGCTGTTTATATCGGGTGTATCATTACCCGGCCATTCAGTCCGCATTGGCCAGGATTCATCCTGAAAACCCCCAGCTTGCCGAACGCTTTGAAGTCTTCATCGATGGCGTTGAGCTGGGGAATGGCTTTCGGGAACTGACGAATGCCGATGAGCAGGAACAGCGTTTTGAGCGGGAAGTGGCCTGGCGCCGGCAGCACAGATTGCCTGAGGTTGAGAAAGACAGACGCTTTCTGGCGGCGTTACAAACAGGTTTGCCCGAGTGTAGTGGCATTGCGATAGGCCTGGATCGCTTATTGATGATTTTACTGAATAAAACATCAATCGATGAGGTCTTGATCTTTCCTGTCGCAAGAGCGTGATATAATCCAAAGCATTTTTATTTTAACCGGACTAATCTTTTGAAAACAGCGCGACTTTTTCAGGTTTTAATCCTTTTCCTGATGCTATGTGTTGCCAGAGGCGCTCATGCCTTTGTGGTTAAAGATATCCAGGTTTTTGGTCTGCAACGCATTTCTGCCGGCACCGTATTCAACTATTTGCCTGTCAGTGTTGGTGAAGACTTTACGCCACAAAAAGCCGCCGCTGCGATTCGGGCGTTATTCAAGACCGGTTTTTTCAAAGATGTGGCCTTGGAACGATCCGGCGACGTGCTGATTGTGCATGTGCAGGAACGCCCCTCGGTTGCCAAAATTATTTTCGAAGGCAATAAAGACATCAAGAAGGAAGACCTGGAAAAAGCCTTGAATGTGATCGGTCTGTCGGAAGGCAAGGTGTTTAATCGGCAATTACTGGAAAAAGTCGAACAGGAATTGACGCGACAATATTTCAGCCATGGTAAATACGGCGTCAAAATAAAAACAGAAGTGACTCAGTTGACCCGTAACCGGGTGGCCATACTGATTAAAATTTCAGAAGGCCGAGTCGCAAAAATCAAGCAAATCAACCTGGTTGGCAATAAAACATTCGATAGTGATACATTGCTGGATTTATTTGAATTAAGGCCGACAAATTGGCTGTCGTTTTACACCAAAGACGATCAATATGCCAAACAAAAACTGTCCGCGGATCTGGAAAGATTACGGTCATATTATCTGGATCGGGGGTATATAAAATTCAGTATCGATTCTACGCAAGTTACCTTGACGCCCGATAAAAAGGAAATTTATATCACCGTCAATATCAAGGAAGGTGATTTATATACACTGGAAAAGGTACGTCTGACCGGTAATCTTGTCGTGCCGCCGCAAGAGTTGATTGATTTAGTTCAAGTCGGTCCGGGGGAGATTTTTTCGCGTAAAAATGCCACATTGACCTCGAAAGCGATTTCCGATCGTCTCGGTGATGAGGGCTATCTGTTTGCCAATGTCAATATGGTGCCGGAAATTGATGAAAAAAAGAAAACGGTTACCATGACGTTTTTTGTCGACCCTGGAAAACGAGTCTATGTTCGTCGTATCAATATGAAAGGCAATACAAAAACCCGGGACGAAGTATTGCGGCGGGAAATGCGCCAAATGGAAGCGGCCTGGGCATCAACCCGGAAGATTGAGCGTTCTAAAACACGCTTGGAGCGATTAGGTTATTTTGAACAGGTCAATGTGGAAACGCCGCCTGTGGTGGGGACTTCGGATCAGGTGGATGTCAATTATTCCGTTACCGAACGGTCATCGGGGAATCTGTCGGCCGGGGTCGGTTTTTCGCAAGTACAAGGACTTATTTTTAATGCCAATATTTCGCAGGATAATGTGTTCGGCACCGGTAAGCGGGTGAATCTGGCATTTAATAACAGTGATGTCACCACACAGTATCGATTTGGCTATTTTAATCCTTACTATACGCTCGATGGCGTCAGTATGGGTTATGATTTAGGTTATGTGTCGCGCAATGCAAATAATGCCAATATTTCGAACTATACGACCGATGTCATCAATACGGGGTTTAATTTTGGGATACCGTTAAATGAATTTGATCGCCTGCGCTTTAATTTTGATGCTAAATACACGAAGCTGAAAACAGGTTCATTTACATCCACTGAAATCAATGATTTTGTTTTGCAGCAAGGTGAATCATTCCTTACGTTTTCGGCAGCCGTCGGGTGGACCCATGACACCCTGAACCGGGCCTTGTTTCCGACATCGGGTGGGCAGCAGCGTTTTTCTGCGCTGGCTACAGTGCCAGGTAGTGATCTAACCTACTATAAAGTCTCATACAAACAGCAACAGTATTTTCCCATCAGTAAAGATTTTACCTTTCGTTTGCTGGGTGAGGCCGCGTATGGCGATGGCTATGGCGATACCAAGGCTTTACCGTTTTTCGAACATTATTTCGCCGGCGGGGTGCGCTCAATACGCGGATTTAGAGATAATACCTTAGGTCCTCGGGATTCCAACAACCGCGCTTTCGGTGGAGCCAGTAAAATTGTGGGTAAGGCGGAATTGTTGTTTCCAGTGCCATTTATGCAGGATAGCAAGTCGGTACGGATGGGGGCTTTTGTCGATGCCGGTGCGATTAACAGATCATTTACACTCAAAAATATGCGTTATTCGGTCGGTATTTCGGGAGAATGGTTATCGCCATTCGGCGCATTGGCGGTGAGTATTGCGGTGCCGATGAATTCGGGTGCGAATGATCAGACTCAGTCTTTTCAGTTCTCATTCGGTTCAGGATTTTAGTTTATATTTTATATGCTCTTCGCATAAGGACCCGGCATACCGATGGTTTATTTTTTGTCGAGGGCAAGGTAAAAAACGGGGTGTTGAAGGGATTAACGCTTATGTGTGTAGAGTATGAATTACTTTTACCCTATAATTGAAAACTTTATGACATAAACCTGAGGATGGTTAATGATGAAAACAAAAATCGCTTTTTTCCTGGCGTTAGTCTTGGTAACGAATATCAGCTATGCAGAATTGAAAGTTGGCTTTGTGAATGTAGCGAAAGTGCTGGAAACAGCGCCACAGGCCGCAAAAGCCAAAAAACGGCTGGAACAGGAATTTAAACCACGCGATAAACACCTGGTGGCACAGCAAAAAGAAATTCAGACGCTGGAAGAAAAGCTGGCGCGCGATGCCTCGGTGATGAGTGAGTCTGAGCGTCGCAAGTTGGAGCGCGATATCATTGCCAAAAAGCGTGAGGCGAAGCGTTCTCAGCAGGAGTTCCAGGAAGACTTTAACATGCGCCGAAATGAAGAACTGGGTAAATTACAGCGCCGTATCGTCGAAGCGATCAGAGCTTTGGCCAAAGAACAAAGCTTTGATTTGTTGTTGACCGATGGAGTTATTTACGCCAGCGACAAAGTCGATGTGACAGCGCAAGTTCAGAACAAACTGAAACAATTGTCGGACTGAGCGTATACTGACTGATGACAGCCTATTTAGATATTGCAAAAATCACCGAATTACTGCCACATCGTTATCCATTTTTACTGGTTGACAAGGTGTTGCAGTGTGAGCCGGGCGAGCGCATGCTGGCGATAAAAAATGTCAGCATCAACGAACCTTTCTTTCAGGGGCATTTTCCCGGGTTGCCGGTCATGCCTGGTGTTTTGATTATGGAAGCCCTGGCACAAACTACAGCATTGCTGACCTCTCAGAGCGATGAAAACTGCGTGTCGGGAACCGTTTATTTTTTAGCGGGTATCGATAAAGCACGTTTCAAAAAACAGGTGGTTCCGGGGGACAGGTTGGAATTGGAAGCGGTGTTGGTCAATCGTAAGCGCCATATCTGGACGTTTGATTGCCAGGCCCGTGTCGATGAACAGTTAGCCGCGCGCGCGCAGATTATGTGTGCCGCCTCGGTGCCGCAATGATTGATCCGCGTGCGGTTGTATCGCCCGAGGCCGATATTGAAGAAGATGTGGAAATCGGCCCGTTCAGCGTTATCGGGCCGGGCGTTCAGATCGATGCGGGAACGGTGATCGAACCGCATGTCGTAATCAAAGGCCCGACCGCGATAGGGCGGGATAATCATATTTATCAGTTTTCGTCCATTGGCGAAGATCCACAAGATAAAAAATATGCCAATGAAGTGACCCGACTGGAAATCGGCGATCGGAATGTCATTCGTGAGTTTGTCACTATCCATCGTGGCACCGTTCAGGATCGTGGATTAACCCTGATTGGCAGTGATAACCTGTTTATGGCCTATGCTCACGTCGCGCATGATTGCGTGGTGGGTGATCATGTCATTATGGCCAATGGTGCATCCATCGCCGGCCACGTTCGTTTGGGCGATCATGCTATTCTCGGCGGCTTTACCCTGGTACATCAATTCACCCAGATTGGCGAATACAGTTTTTCCGCTATGGGTAGTGCGATTACGCAAGATATTCCACCTTATGTAATGGTTGGAGGCAGACCGACACGCCCGCATGGTATCAATTCGGTAGGCATGGAGCGTAATGGTATCTCGGCCAAAGATATTCGCCTGATTCGCAAAGCTTACAAGATTTTGTATAAAAACAATCTCAAAATCGAAGATGCCATCGAAGAAATCGAAGAGCTGGCCGGTGATAGCGACCAATTATCCCGCATGGTCAGCTTTTTGCGTAATGTGACACGAGGGATTCTGCGATAAATAAATGCTGTGTGGTGGGCTTGGATGAAGTGGGCCGAGGTTGTCTTGTCGGACCTGTGGTTGCGGCGGCCGTGGTGTTGGGTAATGAGCAGCCGATTACAGGCCTGACCGACTCCAAAAAACTCAGTGATAAAAAACGCCGCCAACTGGCACAGGAAATTCGCAAAAAAGCCCGGTTTTGGGCCATCGGCCGCTGTGAAGCCAGCGAAATAGATCGTATCAATATTCATCAAGCCTCTTTGCTGGCTATGAAACGGGCTTTTTCAGGTCTAGGTTGTGTGCCGGATTTTGCCCGTGTCGATGGGCGTTTTTATCCTGACTTACCTTGCCCCGGTGAAACCATTATCCAGGGTGATAGCTCGGTTGCTGAAATCTCAGCCGCTTCAATACTGGCAAAAGTCAGTCGTGATGACGAAATGCTGATGCTTGACCAGCTTTACCCAGGCTATGGCTTTGCTCAGCACAAAGGTTACCCAACCCGCTTGCATTTGCAATGTCTGCAACAAAACGGCGTCACCGCATTGCATCGAAAATCATTCGGGCCGGTTAAAAAAAATTGTAACGCCTTATTGCTAAAACATGCCGTGAATACATTCATGCCTCGGAAGGTTTGAGTTTAGCCACAGTTTGTATCCTGAAGGGTGGGGAAACATAAGCAACAACACGGCAGGCTGGAGCTTCGGTTATGAATAAAATAGCTTTATTGTTGATGGCCTTGGCCATTGTCTATGGTGCGGATTATTTCAGTACCGGCCAAACGACAGGCGGCGCTTCTGTCAGTCGGCCTCTTCAAGCAAGCGGTGTCGACCAGGAACAACGCGGCGTCAGTTCTACAACCAACTCTATTCAAACGCTTTTTCAACGGCAGCAAAGTGATGTTCAGGTTACAGGGTCGGGGCGGGTGATCAAGATTTTGGCCGATGATTTGAAAGGTTCCCGGCATCAACGCTTTATTCTGCAACTACCTCCCGGCATCACTGTTCTGGTGGCGCATAATATTGACCTGGCGCCGAAACTGCACGGATTGAAAGCAGGCGATACGGTTGAGTTTTATGGTGAATATGAATGGAATACACGTGGGGGCGTGATTCACTGGACGCATGATGACCCGGCCGGTCGACATGTCGATGGATGGTTGAAATTTAACGGGCAGTTATATCAATAACAGGGTGGGTATGATGCTGGATAAACTGAAAATTGAGCAATTACCGCCACTCGGGCGTGAAAAAATAGCCCAGGCATTTGTCGATTGGCAGGCGTCTTTACAGGAACAGAATCTGGCTTTGCCGCAACAGCCGGAATTTTTAGATTCTGCCGCCCGGGTTTTTTATGGCAGTGAGTTTATTCGCCTGTATAGTTTGAAAAAGCCGGCCGTTTTAGTCGACCTGGTCGAAAGCGGCGATTTGTTTTCAGGCGACCGGCGCGATCAATATTTTTCGGCATTGGCGATCGATGCCGAAATCGATGAAAACGATTTGATGAAGCAACTGCGGGCGTTTCGTTATCGTGAAATGATTCGCATCGCCTGGCGTGATCTGGCCGGTTGGTCGGATTTGGATGAGACGCTGAAAGATTTGACCGCATTGGCCGAAACCTGTATTCAGAAAACGCTGGATGTACTGTATCGACAGGCCTGTGCCAGACGAGGAACGCCGACATTGGATGATGGTCGTGCGATTAACCTGGTGGTATTGGGTATGGGGAAGCTTGGCGCCTGGGAACTCAATTATTCATCGGATATTGATCTTATCTTCGCCTTCGAGGAAGAGGGGGTGCTGAATGACCGCAAAGAAACCACGTATGGCGAATTTTTTACCCGGTTGGCGCGGTCTTTGGTCAAAATGCTGGATGAGGTGACGGCGGATGGTTTTGTCTTCAGAACCGATACCCGGCTCAGGCCATTTGGCGACAGCGGGCCTTTGGTGATGAGTTTTGCCGGCATGGAAAACTATTATGTGACGCAGGCGCGCGAATGGGAACGCTACGCCATGATTAAAGCCCGGCAGGTTGCAGGCGATGCGGTCAGCGGTGAGAAGTTGTTTGACATGATTCGGCCGTTTGTATATCGGCGCTATCTGGACTATGGCGCATTTGAAGAGCTGCGCGCACTGAAAACACAAATCAACCGGGAATTACGCCGCAAAGACCGGATGGATAACGTCAAACTGGGTCCAGGGGGAATTCGTGAAATCGAGTTTATTGGTCAGGCATTTCAGTTGATTCGGGGCGGGCAAGAGCCGAAGTTACAGCAACGCGAAATTCAAAAAGTCCTGCCACTCTTGTCCGAGTTGGAGATGATGGCGCCATCGGAAACGGACACGTTGCTGTCTGCTTACCGGTTTTTGCGTCGGGTGGAAAATCATATTCAGGAATATCAGGACAGGCAAACGCATGATTTGCCGAAAAGCATCGAACAACAAACTATTCTGGCTTTCTCGTTGGGTTTTGAGGACTGGGAAGACTTCAAGCAGCAGTTAGATGCGGTGCGTAACGAGGTACAGGCGATTTTTGATCAGGTCTTTTCCTTTACACAAAATAACGAAACGGCCAAAGACGCTGACAGCATTTGGTCATTGACTGATGAGGATGAACGGGCCGTTGAAAAACTGTCTCAGGCAGGTTTTTCGGATGCTGTGGGTGTATTGAAAAAGCTGCAGAATTTCAAGCGTAGTGTCGCTGTCAACCGGCTATCGGCTAAAGCTAGAAGGGTGCTTGACAAGTTGATGCCAGGTGTCATCGAGTTGGCGGCAAAGGCCGAGAATAATTCAATCACCTTACAACGTGTGCTGCATTTATTCGAGCAGATTGCCGGGCGTAATGTCTATTTTGCACTTTTACAGGAAAATCCGGAGGCCTTGCGGCAGTTGATTAAACTGGTTGCGGCCAGTAGCTGGATTACTGAGTTTTTAGGTCAGTACCCTTCATTATTGGATGAATTGCTCGATCCACGCGCCTTGTATGAACCCTTGAATAAACCCGCGTTGCAGAAAATGCTGGCGCTACAATTGCAACACGTGCCAGATGATGATGAAGAGCAATTTATGAACTGTTTGCGTCATTTTAAGCATCAAAACAGTCTGCGTGTGGCGGCGGCTGATATCAGTGGCGTGATTCCTTTGATGGTGGTCAGCGATTATTTGACCTGGATTGCTGAGGTGGTTTTAGAAGCGGTCGTTGATAAGGCCTGGCAGATATTGCAACAAAAACACGGCTTGCCGGCGGGTGTAAACGTTGGCGAAGGTTTTGCCGTAATCGGGATGGGTAAACTGGGCGGGTTCGAATTAGGCTATGGTTCAGATCTGGATCTGGTGTTTATTTACGACTGCCGCGATGGCATGGCGCCGACCTGTGGTAAGAAATCGGTGACAGCCACTCAGTTTTATATGCGTTTGGGGCAAAAAATCAGGCATATTCTCGATACACGCATGTTGTCCGGCGTTTTATATGAAACCGATTTGCGCTTGCGGCCGAGTGGCGATTCGGGGTTATTGGTCACAAAAATTGAGCGTTATCGTCACTATCTTGAAAATGATGCCTGGACCTGGGAACATCAGGCCTTGGTGCGGGGACGTTTTATCTGTGGTGATACCGTTTTGCAGCAGCAGTTTGAGCGTATTCGGGCCGATATTCTATCGCAGCCGCGTGATATAGCACAGCTTAAAGCCGATGTCCGTGAAATGCGGGAGAAAATGCGCGCCAATCTTGCACCTAAGGAAGGGGATCTTTTTCATTTAAAACATAGCAAAGGCGGTATTGCCGATATTGAGTTTATAGTACAATTCGGTGTCTTGGCGTTTGCAGCAGAAAATCCGGCATTATTGAAGTGGACCGATAACGTTCGTCTGCTGGCGGCCTTGGCCGAGCAGGGGTTTTTGAGTGCAGAGGAGGCACAGGTGCTGAAAACAGCGTATTGCCGTTTTCGCGATGAAGGGCATCGTCTGGTTTTACAAGGCCAGAAGCCGATTGTATCCGTAGCGCGTTTCGGCGAACAAGCGACACAGGTTGCCGCGCTGTGGGACAAAATTTTTTCATGACGAGCTTGTTTAAAAAGATAAGATTATGACAATGACAATGGATGACAGAGACGGCCTGATCTGGCTGGACGGTGAATGGGTGGAATGGCGCGAGGCCAAAGTCCATGTGTTAACGCATACCCTGCATTATGGGGCGGGCGTGTTTGAAGGGTTAAGAGCCTATCATGCTGAAAAGGGGACGGCTATCTTCAAGCTGGCAGAACATACCGACCGGCTGTATCGTTCGGCGCATATTCTGAATATGGCCATTCCTTTCGATAAGGATGAAATCAATCAGGCGCATTGCGATGCGGTGGCCAAAAACAATCTGGACAGCGCCTATATCCGCAGCATGTGTTTTTATGGCTCGGAAGGCATGGGCCTGAGAGCCGATAACCTGAAAGTTCATGTGATGATTGCCGCTTGGGAGTGGGGTGCTTATCTGGGTGATGAGAGCATGGAAAAAGGCATTCGAATCCGCACCTCGTCCTATACCCGTAACCATGTCAACAGCACCATGTGCAAGGCCAAGGCAAACGGCAATTACATCAATTCCATTCTGGCCTTACAGGAAGCGATTTCTGCCGGTTATGACGAGGCTTTATTGCTGGATCATGAAGGCTTTGTTGCCGAAGGCAGTGGCGAAAATCTGTTTATTGTCCGTAATGGTAAGTTATATACACCGGAAACCACCTCGGCGCTGGAAGGCATCACCCGCGATACCGTCATGACGATTGCGCGTGAACAGGGGCTGGAAGTGGTGGAAAAACGCATCTCCCGCGATGAAGTGTATGTCGCCGATGAAGCCTTTTTTACCGGTTCTGCCGCTGAAGTCACCCCGATTCGGGAATATGATGACCGAGTGATTGGAAATGGCGCTCGCGGGCCTGTGACTGAAAAGCTGCAAACCCTGTATTTTGATTATGTGCATGGTCGTCGGGATGATCATCAGGAATGGCTGAGCTACGTCTGATTGACGGCGCCTCTCATGAAAATTGCCGTTGTCAAACTGTCCGCCATGGGCGATATTATTCATGCCATGGTGGCCTTGCAGTTTATTAAAAAAAAATACCCTGAAGCGCAAATAGACTGGATTGTCGAGCAGCGTTTCAAAGCGATTTTAGAGCATAATCCCGACATAAATCGTATTCATACGGTCCAGATTCAGGCACTAAAACAACAAAAATCCTGGCCTGGTTTGTTGGCAGAAATCAAAAAATTACGTCAAACAGGCCCTTATGATGTCGTGATTGATGCTCAGGGGCTGATCAAGTCGGCTGTTGTGGCGCGGCTTTTGAACGGCAAAAAAGTGGCGGGCTTTGATCGGCATTCCATTCGTGAGTCATTTGCTTCGTGGTTTTATCATGACAAAATCCATATCGCCTATCATGAGAATACGATTGACCGTAATGTAGCGGTATGTTGTCAACCTTTAGGTGTTTCTGTCAGTCACCAGCAGATTGTGGAAAAACAGCCTTTCCTGTTTTATCAAAGCGATTTTCAAGTGCCTGATGCGCCTTATGTGGTTTTTATTATTGGTTCCACCTGGGAAAGTCGTTGTTATCCGAAAGAAAAATTTGTTCAAGTGGCGAATGGCTTGCAACAAATCTGTCAGGTTGCCTGGGGTAATGCGCAGGAGCGGGAAAAAGCCGAGTGGATGGCTCAACAGTCAAGCTATATCAAGGTGTTACCAAAACTGGATTTGAATGATTTAAAAAAGGTCATTGATCGCTGTGATTTACTGATCGGCAATGATACCGGCCCGACACATATGGCCTGGGGGCTGAATCGTCCATCGATTACCTTGTTTGGCCCGACACCTGTCAATCGGATTTATCAAACCGCTATCAACAAAGCGATCAAATCGCCATCAAAGGTTGATCATTATGCGCTGGATAAAAATGATTTCTCCATTAACACAATCGATCCGGCACGGGTTATTGAAATCGCCCAGTCTCTGATGGCATGAATAAACATTTTCCGCTTAGTACGACACCCGAACGAATATTGGTTATCAGTCTTCGGCATATTGGCGATTTACTGTTGACCACCGGGCTGATTCGCTCTCTTCGACAGGCCTATCCACAGGCAGGTATTGATGTAATGGCTTATTCGCGGACAGCCTCTGTTTTGGCAGGAAACCCAGATATAAGCCAGGTTATAAGTGTGCCGCCTAAACCTGATGTCAGCGAATATTGGGCGATTGTCCGGCGTATTTTTCGGCGTTATCAATTGGCCATGGTGACGCAATCGGGTGACCGTCCCTTGCTTTATTCTCTGTTTGCCGCAGGTCAGCGTATCGGCCTGGTGCCTGACAGGCAGAGTAAAGGTTGGTGGAAGCGTTATTTTTTTCAGGGGTGGAGCGAATATGATGGCGAGAAAACGCATGCCGTGATTCAGTTTCTGCGCTTAATGGATGTGCTGGAACAGCCGCGCTGTTATCAATTAGTGCCGCCAGCGGCCAAGCCCTTGGCATCACCCTTGCCGTTTGAGCGATATGCTATTTTACATTTATATCCTTTATGGAATTATAAGCGCTGGCATTTACAAGGCTGGCTGGATGTTGCAAATTATTTATTAAAACAAGGTGTTAATCTGGTTCTCACGGGAGGGCCGGGGCGGGATGAAATAGATTACGTCAGCCGTTTTCATCAACAATTACCGACACAAGTGATCAATTTAGCAGGGAAAACAAGTCTTGGGCAATTGTCAGGGCTTATAAGGCAAGCTGAATTGTTTATTGGCCCCGATACAGGCGTCACACACCTGGCCAGTATAACCGGTACGCCAACAGTCGCTGTCTTCGGTCCAACCAATCCGGTAAAATGGGCGCCTTGGCCTGTTGATTATGGAAACGATGCCAGTCCATTTATCGCAATCGGAAACCAACACGTGAATAATGTCTATTTGGTACAAGGCGCAGGTGATTGCGTTCCCTGTCAGTTAGAAGGGTGCGAACGCCATCGGGGAAGCTATAGTCGTTGTCTTGACCAATTACCGGCTAAGCCTGTGATTCAGGTCGTAGAAAAAATATTGGCGAATGGAGCAAAGCCATGCTGAAAAAAATAATCCGAAATATAAAATTATTTCGGAAAGCCTTTTTAACTGATTTTATCAAGATACATTATTCCCAATTTGGTGAAGATATTGTTTTGCGGGAATTAATCAGAAAAGATGTAAACGATGGCTTTTATGTGGATGTGGGGTGCTATCATCCGAAAAAGTTTTCGAATACTTATATGCTTTATAAAAAAGGCTGGCGCGGTATCAATGTCGATATGGAAGAAGACAAAATAGCCTTGTTTAACAGGGTCAGGCGGGGGGATTATAATGTAATATGTCCGGTTTCGGATAAAGCAGAAAAAGTCACTGTTTATCGGGATGGTCAATATGGCTTAGGCTCTACAATTGATGAGGGTTTTAGTCATAATATCAGGGATAAAGCAATTCGTTGTGAATCCGTAGAGAGCAAAACACTGAATGAAATAATTGAGGAAAGCCCCTATAGTGGCAGGCAGATTGATGTATTGTCTATTGATGTTGAAGGAATGGATTATAAGGTTATCAGTGCTCTTGATTTTCAGAAATACAAGCCCAAGGTGATTATTATCGAAGATCATCATCAAAATATCGAAGATATTCTGAAAACCAGAACATATACGTTGCTGACAAATAACGCTTATATATTGCGAAGCTGGACATTTTATTCTTTAATTTTTATATTGCCCGGTTCAGATATTTTGAAAGACCGGGAAAATGTATCGTAAAACAAAAAACTATGAATAAGAAAGTAAAAAGACGGGATTTAATAATATTTGGACTCATTTGGTCACTGATTTTGCTAGTGGTTTCCTTTTATCCTTTGATAAAAAACCATAGTAGCGCAGCATTTATGGAGTTGCTTGAATCGGATAAAAAAACCTGGATAACACTTGGCGGCGCGGTATTTTTCCTGTTTTTTTCCATTGTTTGGCCAAAGGTATTGATGCCGCTGTACAAGATATGGGTAAAAATTGGTGATTTTATTGGGGGGATTATTTCCAGAATAATTCTGATTATATTATTCTTCTTGATATTTACCCCAATAGGACTGGTTTTAAAAGTACTTGGGAAAGACTTGCTTAATAAAAAGATAGATCGTAGCAAAAGCAGTTACTGGATTCATCGGGATAAACAACCCGAATCACTGAAAAATCAATTCTAAGAGGATTATTATGGGAATTATAAAAGAATTATGGGTATTTTTGAAAGCCAGAAAGAAAATGTGGCTTATGCCGATTATCATATTCATGTTATTTTTGGGCGTGTTGATTGTTTTGGTTGAAGGTTCTGCAATTGCGCCATTTGTTTATACTTTGTTCTGAATGGGTGTATTTATCAATGTTTTTTGGCGTTCAGTTTATTTGATGGATTCTATATGTATATATTAGGAATTTCGGCTTTTTACCATGATTCCAGTGCAGTACTGATTCAAGGTGAAAATATCATTGCGGCGGCTCAGGAAGAGCGTTTTACCCGTAAAAAACAGGATGCAGGTTTTCCGGCACAGGCTATTCAATATTGCTTGCAAGCAGCAGGAATATCATTGGATCAGGTGAAATATATAGCCTTTTATGACAAACCGT
>CAYUAE010000030.1:6285-16747 GCA_964442675.1 uncultured Methylomarinum sp. | reverse complement strand
GTGATGGGAGTGAATATTCAAGATTAAAAACACGAACCGCGTAACATCAGTTATTTAACGAAAGTTCAGGTTAGTGGCGAATATTGGCCAGCTCTCGCTCGATATCCTGCATATAACGCTGGATAGCGGACTCATAGCCCACACGGATGTTATCAAAGCTGCAGCCTGTGCGTTGGCTGAACAAGTCCTTTTTGTCTTTTAGAACAGATGTATAGCGGATAGTGATGTGGATATTTTCCAGCAACGTGCCTTGCAGATCCAGTTGGCAGTTTTCCAGTTCCGTCGCCGCTTTAAAGTGAGCGGAAAAGTCTTTGTTGTCATTTAAAAAAGCGCAGCCGCTGATGCCGAGGTCACAGAGTTTAAAGCGAAAAACCTGGCTTTCTGTTTCCCCGTCATCATGCTTTATCAAGAGCGGAATGGAAATAAAACTGTCGTGAAAATGCGGGACTTTTACGCGATAACTCCGGCGTCGTTCCAGCCAGAAAATAGATTCAGGCAGGGTCAGGGCGAAAACCGTCTGGCCTTTTAATTTTGAACGGACAATTTTCAAGCCGCTGAAAGCCACTTTTACGCCATTAAGTTCCGTTCGAAATTCAAACGTATCCGCTGTTAGCAGGCTTTTGTTCAGGTATTCGGCCGGGCCATAATCGAGGTAAACCCGTTTATTATCGGCATCGATGTCGATAATTGTGGTGATGAATGATTCATCCTTGTCACCAAAATGGGCCGATAATAAACAATTATGCGTCGTTAACAGCTTCAGCTTGCTGACGATTTGCTTAGGACTTTTAATGTTATATTCGGCTTCAGTGGGCATCCGGGTAATAATTTTTATTCAGACGGTGTTGATCAATATTGTAGAATAGCATTTTTTTAGCGAGTTGGAAGTGCTTAATGGGATGGTTGTTTTTGTTTGTCGCCGGTTGCGCCGAGATTATTTTTGCGCTGAGTCTTAAATACAATGAAGGTTTCACTAAATTGTGGCCAAGCCTTGTCACTATGGTGGCGGGGGGCTGCAGTTTTTATTTATTGATGTTGGCCATTAAAACCTTGCCTATTGGCACCGCCTATGCCGTCTGGACTGGCATGGGTGCAGTCGGGGTGGCGATTCTGGGTATTTTTCTGTTCAAGGAATCGACCGATCTGATCCGTTTAGCTTCCATCGTGATGATTGTCGTTGGAATCGTAGGCCTGAAATTGACCCATACCGAATAAGTCCAATGTTACATTTGATCATGCAAACGCCGCTTGAATCGGCCGTGTTGGATCGCATCGCCAGCGGTGATGGCATGGTGTTGATGCATGCCAATGTATGGATGGCATGTCTGGAGAGTCAATGGCAGGATAAAATCTGCCACTTGCAGCAGCAACTCTGTAAAGTTTATGTGTTAAGCGATGATTTAAGTCTTTTTGGCGTGTCCAAAGATAAACTTCTAACCGGTGTTGAAATTATCGATATGCAGCAATGGGTTGCCTTGACCACAGAGCACACGGTGATTAAAACATGGCATTAAAGCTGGGCGATAGAGTGCTGGAAACCACCGATCAGGGGTTCCTATGTCATCAGGATGACTGGGATGAAAAAGTTGCCTGTGCCATGGCCGAGGCGGATGGGGTGACGTTGACCGAGGCGCATTGGGAAATCATCCTGTTTATGCGGCAATATTACAAAGACTATAAACATTTACCTAACGCCCGTATGTTTGTCCGCGCCATACGTAATGCCTTGGGTGAAGAAAAAGGCAACAGTCGCTATTTGCAGCGCTTGTTTCCCGATGGCCCGTTAAAATATGCCTGTAAGTTCGGCGGACTGCCAAAGCCGCCAACCTGTCTGTAATCTCCCCCTTAATATGAAAGAGTTAAATAATGAGTAAACATCCAAGCGTTGGCTTTATCAGTCTGGGCTGTCCAAAAGCATTGGTAGATAGCGAGCAAATCCTGACGCGCCTGAGGTCTGAGGGCTATCAGGTATCACCGAATTATCAGGCATCTGACCTTGTGATCGTCAATACCTGTGGCTTTATCGATGCTGCGGTTGAAGAATCCTTAGATAGCATTGGTGAAGCTCTGGCTGAAAATGGCAAAGTGATTGTGACAGGTTGTTTGGGCGCGCGGCAGGACGAAATCCTGGCCCGGCATCCACAAGTCTTGAAAATCACCGGTGCACATGCCACGGACGAAGTCGTGGAGGCGGTGCATGAACATTTGCCGCCGGCACATAACCCTTTTACCGACCTGATCCCGCCGCAAGGCATTAAGTTGACACCTAAGCATTACGCCTACCTGAAAATTTCAGAGGGCTGTAATCATCGTTGCAGCTTCTGCATTATTCCATCGATGCGTGGTGATTTAGTCAGTCGGCCTTTAGACGATGTGATGATGGAAGCGGAGACATTGGCTGAGGCCGGTGTTAAAGAATTGTTGGTAGTATCTCAGGATACCAGCGCCTATGGACTGGACTTGAAATATCAATCGGCAATCTGGCGCGAAAAATCCTATCGGACACGCTTTTATGATCTGGCCGAAGCCTTAGGCGAATTGGGTATCTGGGTCAGGATGCATTATGTGTACCCGTATCCGCATGTGGATGAGGTGATTCCATTGATGGCGGAAGGAAAAATACTGCCTTATCTGGATATTCCATTTCAGCATGCCGATGCCCGTATTCTGAAATTGATGAAGCGGCCGGCAGCGACAGAAAATAATCTGCAAAGAATTCAAAAATGGCGTGAGATTTGTCCTGATATAACGCTGCGCAGTACTTTTATCGTTGGTTTCCCCGGCGAAACCGAGCAGGAATTTGAGCAACTTCTGCAATTTTTAGATGAGGCGCAGTTGGACAGAGTCGGTTGTTTTGCTTATTCACCGGTTAAGGGTGCTACGGCCAATGAATTGCCGGGTACTATTCCTGAGGCGGTTAAGCAAGAACGATTAGAGCGCTTTATGGCGCATCAGGCTAACATCAGTCATGCGCGGTTACGGCAGAAAATTGGCCGTATCGAAACAGTCCTGATCGATGAAGTGGTTGAAGAGGGGGCGGTTGCACGCAGCAAGGCGGATGCACCTGAAATTGATGGCCAGGTCTTTATCGATGGCGCGAACCATCTGCACGTTGGTGATTGGGTAACGGTAGAAATTGAAGATGCCGACGAATATGATCAGTGGGCAAAACTGGTATAGCGGGTAGGGGAGAATGGTGGCAGTCAACCGAAGTTGACTGCCGGTACTGTATTCTTACAGTGCAGTGACGTTTTCTGCCTGTGGTCCTTTTTGGCCCATGGTGACTTCCATGGTAACGCGTTGGCCTTCGGCCAATGTTTTACGGCCTTGACCGTTGATGGCGCTGAAATGTACGAATACATCTTTTGAGCCTTCTTGTTCAATGAAACCGAAACCTTTTTCATCGTTAAACCATTTTACGGTGCCTTCAACTAAATCTGACATAATTCTCTCTTGCTATAAATAAGTGCCGGCTTTCGCTGGCGGTGTACATAAAGTTCAATACGGCGGGTAGGAAGGAAAAGATGAGTATGATAAATACTCAGGTGTAACGCGACTTACCGTGCAATATCGCCATCCATTATACAGAGACCGTCGTATCTGTCACTTAAAAAGAAAGATTTTGCGCGTTAATGTTGAAAAAAAGCTGTGCTGTTATTTTTTTCTGATAAAAAAACGTTACGATACAATCTATTAGGTATAAGGAGTAGATTGACAGATGTGTATCTGTTTTTGCAGTCATTGCCGAAAAAGGCCGTATTTGGAAGCTGTTTGACATCAAAGGATACTGAAATCAGAAAAGGATGGACAGTCCGGGCAGGGTAGAACCTCGACTGCGCTGACTTTCGCCAGTAACGGGCCTTTATGACACCATGCGATGAGTTGTTGCAGTGCTGACTCTGTACCGCAGGCTACAATTTCGACGTTGCCATCCGGCAGGTTTTTGGCATAACCGGTAATGCCGCGTTTTAGCGCTTGTTTTTGGGTAAAGGCTCTGAAATAAACGCCCTGAACCCGGCCCGAGACAATGATTTTTACGCAATGTTGTGTTTTTTCCGACATTTTGATCCTGGTTGTCGATTCAGATTTAAAACGAGACAGACTCTGACTGGAAGTATATCTGGAAACAACACCTTAATACAGGCTATAATCATCGCATTTTTTGAACCTCGTTCGTAAATATTTACCGGAAAAAAGCATGCTGAAAAAGCTGGTCAAAGTTGTTGTTGGAAGCCGAAATGATAGGCTGATTAAGAAAAAACAGAAGATTGTCAAAAAGATTAATGCCCTTGAGCCTGAATTTCAAGCATTATCCGATGACGCCTTAAAAGCGAAAACAGAAGAGTTTAAAGTACGCTTACAGCAAGGTGAAACACTGGACGATATTTTGCCCGAAGCGTTTGCCGCCGTCAGAGAGGCATCGGTCAGGGTCTTTGGTATGCGTCATTTCGATGTGCAGCTTATTGGCGGTATGGTGTTGCATGACGGCAAAATTGCCGAGATGAAAACCGGGGAAGGTAAAACCCTGATGGCAACGCTGGCGGCTTATTTGAATGCTTTGACCGGACGCGGCGTGCATGTGGTGACAGTAAACGATTATCTGGCACAGCGTGATGCCGAATGGATGGGGAAACTGTATGGCTTTTTAGGTTTGACGACAGGCGTTATCGTCAGCGATCTGGATCATGCTGCAAGACAAGCCGCTTATGCGGCTGACATTACCTACGGTACCAATAACGAATTCGGTTTCGATTATCTGCGCGATAATATGGCCTTCAGTCTGGATCAAAAGGTACAGCGTGAACTCTATTTTGCCATTGTCGATGAGGTTGATTCCATTCTGATCGATGAGGCCAGGACGCCGTTGATTATTTCCGGGCCTACAGAAGAAAGTACCGAGATTTATCTGAAAACCAATGCCATTATTCCGCACTTGACCGAGCAGAAAAAAGCCGACAATCCTGAAGACCAGGACAAAATGCCGGGCGATTATCTGGTTGATGAAAAATCCAAACAAGTACATTTGACCGAAGCCGGCCATGAAAAAGTCGAGAAATTGATGGTCGAACATGGCTTGATGGAAGAAGGTGGCAGTTTATATGACACAGCCAATATTCGCTTGATGCATTATCTGAATGCATCGTTACGGGCGCATGTTCTGTTTCAGCGTGATGTCGATTATGTGGTGGCAAATGATCAGGTGATGATTGTCGATGAGTTTACCGGCCGCCTGATGAGCGGGCGGCGCTGGTCGGAAGGCTTGCATCAGGCGATTGAAGCGAAAGAAGGGGTGACCATCCAGAACGAAAACCAAACCCTGGCCTCCATTACCTTCCAGAATTATTTCCGACTGTATGAAAAATTATCCGGGATGACCGGTACCGCCGATACAGAAGCCTTTGAATTGAATAATATTTATGGGCTGGAAGTCGTTGTAATTCCAACGCATCGGCCGATGATTCGTGATGATAAAGGTGATGTCGTCTATTTGACCGCGAAGGAAAAATACAATGCCATCGTCGCCGATATTGAAGACTGCGTTAAGCGCGGGCAACCGGTGTTAGTCGGTACGACCTCAATTGAAAACTCCGAACTGTTGTCAGGGCTGTTGACTAAAAAGGGCATTAAACATGAAGTATTGAATGCCAAGCAGCACGAGCGGGAAGCGCATATTATCGAAATGGCCGGTATGCCGGGGGCGGTGACCATTGCCACCAATATGGCAGGGCGCGGTACCGATATCGTACTGGGTGGCAATCTGGATGCCGAACTGAAAGCCTTGGGAGAGGATGCCAGTGAGGCCGAGAAAGAGAAGGTGAAAGCGGCCTGGGAAGAACGCCATCAAAAAGTGCTGGACAGCGGTGGCTTGCATGTCATCGGTTCAGAGCGACATGAATCGCGCCGTATTGATAATCAGTTGCGTGGCCGTTCCGGGCGTCAGGGCGATCCTGGCTCGACACGTTTCTATTTATCGCTGGAAGATGATCTGATGCGGATTTTCGCTTCCGACCGGGTTGCCGCCTTGATGAAACGTTTAGGCATGGAAGAAGGCGAGGCGATCGAACACCCCTGGGTAACGCGGTCTATCGAAAATGCTCAGCGTAAGGTGGAAGGGCGTAACTTCGATATGCGTAAAGAAGTCCTGGCCTATGATGATGTTGCCAACGATCAGCGTAAAGTGATTTACGCCCGCCGCAACGAACTGATGGCGGCTGAAGATATCAGCGACATGATCAGCGAGATTCGCGCCGATGTCGTGAACAGTGTCATTACGCAATATATCCCGCCCAAAACCATGGAAGAACAATGGGATATAGCGGGTCTTGAAGCCCATTTGCGGGATGAATTTCTGCTCGATCTGCCGATCCAGAAAATGTTGGACGAAGATCATTCTTTGGATGAAGAGGGGCTGCGCAAGTTGATCATCGACGAAATGGAGCGGGTCAGCAAGGAGAAGGCAGAGAAGGTTGGTACCGATGTATTCCGACACTTTGAGAAATCGGTCATGTTGCAGGTTCTGGACAATAGCTGGAAGGAGCATTTAGCGGCGATGGATCAACTGCGGCAGGGGATTCATTTTCGCGGCTATGCACAAAAAGATCCAAAGCAGGAATACAAGCGCGAATCCTTTGAAATGTTTGCCAGCCTGCTGGACCATATTAAATATGAAGTCATCAGCATTTTAGCCAAGGTTCAGGTCAATCAGGAAGAAGATGTCGAGGTCATCGATGAACAGCGCCAGACAACGACCGAATTGCATTATGAACATGCCGAAGCGAATCCTGTGCTTGAGCCAGAACAGCAGGCCGCTGCCGCATTTGCGCCAGAACCTGCCGAAGAGCAGGATCAGCGGCAGGATCAGCAGCCTTTTGTCCGCGATGAGCGTAAGGTTGGTCGCAATGAACCCTGTCCGTGCGGTTCCGGTAAAAAATATAAACAGTGTCACGGTAAATTAAAATAATCGTGGTTTTCTTTATCCAGCACCTCAGAATACCTTGTCATTAATGGCGAGGATGAAAAGGTGCACTGTTTTCCTTAAAGAAAACCTTGTCCTTCAGGACGAGGTGCTGGATTTATAAATTATGTATGTGACAAAAAACCAGGGATGTGAAGATTATTAGGAAGTGGGCTAACAGGTTCTAGTGTTTTGCCTCCGTAGGGGCGTCATGACGCCCCTACAAGCCATTCTCCCATTGTCATTGCAGAGCTTAGATCATTAAACTTCTCAAGGTAGCCATCATGCCCAATAACCGGTTTAAAAAAAGTCACCCTAAACCCGCTATTACCAAAATAGCGAAACTGGGGATGGATAAAAAGAGTTTCCAGCAAGACTTCAAGCATTATTATCTGCATCGGCTGGGGCGGGATGAGAATTGTCGATCACCTTATTATGCCTATACCGCATCGGCACTCAGTCTGAGTGATCGCTTGATTGAACGCTGGAAGACGACTTACAACGCTTATCGTAAAAACGACTGCAAAAAAGCCTATTATTTATCGATGGAATTTTTAATTGGCCGGTCGATGAGTAATGCCATGTTAAATCTTGGCGTTGAAGATCCGCTCCGCAAAGCATTGTATGAGCTGGGGCTGGATATTGAGGAACTGGAAGATACCGAGCCTGATGCTGGCTTGGGTAATGGTGGTTTAGGGCGTTTGGCAGCCTGTTTCATCGACAGCTGTGCCACGCTGGAGTTGCCGGTTGTCGGTTATGGTTTGCGTTATGAATATGGCATGTTCAAGCAGCTTATCGAAAATGGCTATCAGGTAGAAGAGCCGGATCATTGGCTGAAAAATGGTAATGTCTGGGAGCTGGAGCGGCCGGAATATACCCAGCGGATAAAATTCTGGGGACATACCGAAAGCTATGTCGATGAGCAGGGCACAACCCGGACTCGCTGGGTCAACTCGCACGACATTCTGGCAGTACCGTTCGATATGCCGGTTCCGGGCTTTAAAAACGGTACCGTCAATACCTTGCGCTTATGGAAAGCGACGGCCACCGACGAATTTGATCTGGATGAATTCAATGCTGGCGAATATGCCGAGGCTGTGGCCAAAAAGAACAATGCCGAAAATATTACCATGGTGTTGTATCCGAACGATGCCAATGAAAACGGTAAGGCCTTGCGCTTGCAACAGCAATATTTATTGGCATCGGCCAGTTTGCAGGATGTTATTGCGAACTGGATTGGTCGGCATGGCACCGATTTTTCCCGCTTTGCAGAAAAGAATTGCTTTCAACTGAATGACACCCACCCGAGTATTTCCGTTGCCGAATTGATGCGATTGTTGATTGATGAATATCAGCTGGAATGGGATAAAGCCTGGGAAATTACCACCCAGACCATGGCCTATACTAATCATACCTTGTTGCCGGAAGCTCTGGAAAAATGGTCGGTTGGGCTGATGCAGCATATGTTGCCGCGGCTGATGGAAATTATTTTTGAAATCAATGCCCGTTTTATGGCTCAGGTTTCGGTGAAATGGCCGGGAGACTTTGATCGTATGCGGCGCATGTCGATCATTGAAGAAGGACACGATAAGCAAGTTCGGATGGCTTTTCTGGCCATCGTCGGCAGTTTCTCCGTGAATGGGGTGGCCGAGTTGCATTCAAAATTATTGAAAGAAGGGTTGTTTAAAGATTTTTATGAACTGTGGCCAGAAAAATTCAATAACAAAACGAATGGCGTGACGCCACGTCGCTGGTTGGCAGGCTGTAATCCGGATCTGGCTACATTGATCAGTAAACATATAGGCGAGCAATGGGTTACCGATTTATCCCAATTAGCCAAGCTCAAACCTTATGCCAAGGATGCCAAATTCCGCAAGCACTGGCGGGAAATCAAACAGGCCAACAAGCAGCGTCTGGCTGAATATACGCTGCAAGAGCAGGGTGTGGAATTAAATACCGATGCCTTGTTTGATATTCAGGTGAAACGAATCCATGAATACAAGCGGCAACTGCTGAATGTATTGCATGTTATTCATCTGTATAACCGAATCAAAAATGGCGATACCAAAAACTGGGTCAATCGCTGTGTGTTGATTGGCGGGAAGGCGGCGCCAGGTTATGCCATGGCTAAAAAAACCATCAAGCTGATCAATAATGTCGCCGATGTCATTAACAATGACCCCGATGTCGGTGACAAACTGAAACTGGTATTCATGAGTAACTATCGCGTTTCCGCTATGGAAAAGATCTGTCCGGCCGCCGATTTATCGGAACAGATTTCGACGGCGGGTAAAGAAGCCTCCGGCACCGGGAATATGAAATTCATGATGAATGGAGCCCTCACCATTGGCACGCTCGATGGCGCGAATATTGAAATCCGGGAAGAAGTCGGAGATGAAAATTTCTTCTTGTTTGGGCTGACTGAAGAAGAAGTCGAAGCACTGCGTGGCCATTATAATCCGCAAACCTATATCGATCAGGATGAAGACTTGCAGGCGGTCATGCAGCTGCTCGAATGTGGTCATTTCAATCAGTTTGAGCCGGGAATTTTTGACGATATCATCGCGGCCGTTAAAAGTCCGAGTGACCCATGGATGACAATTGCCGATTTTCGTAGCTTTATCGATGCCCAGCGCAGGGTTGAACAGGCTTTCCTGAATCAGGATGATTGGGCCAGAATGAGTATTTTAAATACCGCCAGCAGTGGTAAATTCTCGACCGACCGTACCATCAGTGAATACAACAACGAGATCTGGAAGCTGGATGCGGTAAACGTTTCTTCTTGATGATCAATATTGTTTTATATCAACCGGAAATTCCGGCTAATACCGGTAATATCATACGACTGTGCGCCAATACTGGCGCGCAGCTGCATTTGATACATCCTTTAGGCTTTGTGCTGGATGATAAACGTCTGCGGCGGGCAGGGCTGGATTATCATGAATGGGTCAATATTCATCAATATGCATCCCTGGATGATTATCTGAAAAAAAATTCGCCAAAGCGGTTGTTTGCCTTAAGTACAAAAGGGCGGACGGTTTATAGTCAAGTCGAATTTGAAAGCGGTGACGCCTTTATCTTTGGTCCTGAAACCCGAGGGCTGCCTGACAGTTTTTTGGCTCAACTCAGATCCGAACAGACACTGTACTTGCCTATGAAAGCTCAAAGTCGCAGCCTGAATCTATCTAATACTGTCGGCATCGTCCTCTATGAAGCCTGGCGGCAGATGGGCTTTGATGGTGCGGCGTTGAAATAGAGTTATGCACGACTGACATGATATATTGATTAACTGATGTTACGCAGACCCCATCCTATTTTGTATTGCAGTAATAGCTTAAATATGTTGTTTGGTGGATGGGGGACGACAGCATGGATGCAGAGCAACGCAAAAGCTGTTGCCGAGAATGATAGTGAAACGTGTCACCTGAAGGCTGGTTCTGTCGACGACATAGGAAATAGATAAAAAATGGATGCTGTATTCACTAAGGTGCCAAAAATACTGATTGT
>CAYUAE010000030.1:0-6185 GCA_964442675.1 uncultured Methylomarinum sp. | reverse complement strand
GAAATAGATAAAAAATGGATGCTGTATTCACTAAGGTGCCAAAAATACTGATTGTCGATAATGACTCGACGACACACCTGATAATCGATGAGGCATTGAAGTCTATCGCAGAATTCCAGTGTCTCGCCTGTGATAATGGCGAGGCGGCTCTGGCGCTTTTAAAAGACACGATGGTCGATTTGGTTCTACTGGACATCGGGCTTCAGGGCATGAATGGCCTGGAGGTTTGTCGCCATATCCGACAAAATCCGCAGATTGCACATATTCCTGTCGTTATGATGATCGGTGCCGATGCTGCTGAGGCACTTGATCAGGCTTATCAGTTTGGGGCGACTGACTTTATCTGTAAGCCGATAAACGGGGTACTGTCAGCACAGCATATCCGTTTTATTTTATTCCGTAGGGGCACGGCGCGCCGTGCCCCTACGATGGCGTGCCGTGCCCCTGCATCAGACCCGACTTTTAATGCCTTTTATGATGATTTGACCGGCATGGCCAATCGTGCCGGTTTTCAGGAAACGTTACAACGCGCCAGTGAGCAGGCTGCAAAAGAAGGCCGTATTCTGGCCGTTGTATTGCTGGATCTCGATCGCTTTCAATTGATCAATGATACCTTAGGGCGCGAAATGGGCGACCGACTCATTAAAGCCATTGGCGAGCGTATCAGTCAGCTTGATTTAGGCTCCTTTTTCGCCGCGCACTTGAGCAGTGATGAATTCAGCGTATTATTCACCGACCTCGGAACAAGCGAAGATGAAGCCCGGCATAAGTTGCAGCGATTGATTTTTCGATTGATGGGCAGCCTGAAAAAGCCGCTGTACATCGGCGACCAAGTGATCAATATTTCGGTGAGTATGGGCTATTGCCTGTTTCCGACGGCGGATACCGATAAAAACAATGTATTGAAACATGCCAACATCGCCTTGAAAGCAGCCAAAAAAGAAGGCGGGCGGCAGGTAAAAGGTTTTCAGCCTGAACTGATGGCGCAAAGAATTCGGCGCTTCAGCATTGAAAATGGCTTGAAGCAAGCGATAAAACAGCACGAATTCCAGATGTATTACCAGCCACAGTTTGATGCTGATGGCCGTTTGTTCGCTGCAGAAGCCCTGGTTCGCTGGCCTTCACCTGTTTTTGGCCGGGTTTCACCCGATCTGTTTGTGCCTGTTGCAGAAGAATGTGGCCTGATTGCCGAGGTTGGGAAATGGATTCTGGAAACAGTGTGTCAGCAAATAAAACAGTGGGAAGCGCGTGGGATATTTACCCAAAATGGTCTGCAACAGATCGCGGTGAACGTGTCGGCACGGCAATTTTATCGGGCCAATTTCTTGCAGGAGATTGAAAATATTATCGCCAAATCAGCTATTCAGCCGCGGGCGCTTGAGCTGGAAATGACCGAATCCTGCCTGGTGCAGCATGTCGATCATGTGCTGAATATTTTCAATCATTTACAGCAGACGGGGATCAAGCTGACATTAGATGATTTTGGAACCGGCTATTCCAGCCTGTCCTATTTAAGGGATTTTCAGCCGGATAAACTGAAAATAGACCAATCCTTTGTCAAAAACAGTCTCAACAACGAAAAAGACGCCAAAATTGTCCGTGCCATCATCGCCATGGCAAAAAGCCTGAATATCACCGTATTGGCCGAAGGTGTTGAAAGCCGACAACATTTTGATTTTTTAATTCAGCAAGGCTGCCAGCAGTTCCAGGGATATTATTTTGGCAAACCGATGCTGGCCTCTCACTTCGAACAGCTCATTTTCGCCGAAAGCAACTGAGTGATAAGCCGTTCAATTGCCTCGCGGTTGTCCAGAATATCCTGACATAACTGAAACTGAGCTATGCTGCGCTCCAGGTTTTGCCGGGGATAATCGACCTTGAAATAAACATTGCCCTGCAAATGATCGGTAAAAAAGCGCAGCCCCAGTTCAAAGGGTAACAAGGCGATGGCCGGATACATATACTCGATATCCGCCGGCGTTAGAGCATCCTGTATCGATTGCAGATAGTTTTCAAGCAGTGGCTTCAGGCGGGATAAATCCAGGTGCTGCTCCGGAGTCTGGCAGACCGAACGCACACAATCGGCAATATCATGCAGCAATAAGCCCGGCTTGACGGTATCGAGATCGATTAACGCGCAGACTTGATCGCTATTGGTTCTGAACAGAAAATTATTCAGTTTGGGGTCGCCATGCGTAATGCGCGGCTGTAAAACAGCCTGTGAACGCGCCTGTTCCAGCACTAAAGCCAGGCTTCGGTGCCGGGCAATAAACTGCTGACAAAAAAGGTCATCATCAGTGCGCGGTGGTGGCGAATGAGTCTGCATAAGCTGCTCATAGTGCGCCAGATACTGCGGAGTGATGTGAAAGCCAGGCAGTGTGTCGTGTAAGGTATTGACCGGCAGACTGGCGAACTGTCGATGAAACTGCGCCAATGCTTTGCCGACACTGGCCGCTTCAGCTGTTGAGCGGATTGAGTCCCGGGTTTCGCTGTTTTTAATATAAGTCATCACCCGCCAGGGCTGATTTTCTGTATCGTAATGCAGCAGTGCGCCTTGCGGGGTGGTCCGAAATGCAGGAAATATCAGCGTGGCAGGTTCAGGGCTTTTTTGCAGATGATTTTGCAGACACAGCAGGTTGTGCATGATTTTCTCAGGCTGTGGGAAAACCTGCGTATTGATGCGTTGCAAGACCCAGCTTGAGTCAGGCCAATCCAGACGGAATGTCGTATTGATCAGGCCGTGACCGAGCGGTGTGATATCAGGCTCTGACCGGTCTGGAAAAAATGCCGCAAGCGCTGCTGCGGCTGTTTTCATGAGGATAATTGCCGCAGCAGTGCCTGCAGCGCCTGACCGCGGTGACTGAGGGCATTTTTTTGCTCAGGCGCCAACTGTGCTGAGGTGCAGCCCAATTCCGGCAGCCAGAAAACGGGATCATAACCAAAGCCGTTTTCACCTTTAGCCTGGTCGATGATTTCACCTTCCCAACAGCCCTGTGCAATCAGCGGAAACGGGTCGTCGGCATGGCGCATCAGCACGATGACACAAATAAAGCGAGCCGTACGCTGATGTTCAGGCACAGCGCGGATTTCGCTCAATAATTTGTCCAGATTGTCCTGATCGCTGGCATCAATACCGGCATAACGGGCAGATAAGACACCGGGCGCGCCGTTTAAAGCATCCACCACCAGACCAGAATCATCGGCCAGCGCCGGACGATCGCTGTGGCGGGCGGCATTGCGGGCCTTGATAATGGCATTCTCGATAAAGGTAGTGCCGGTTTCTGCTGCATCCGGCACCTTGAATTGAGATTGCGGAAGGATAGCGTCATGTTTCAGAATGGCCTGAAACTCCCGGATTTTACCGGGGTTTCCGCTGGCCAGAACAATTTCAGGAAAATGCTGCAACATAAGCTTATTACGCCGCCTTGAGCGCTTCGCGTTGTTTTTCCAATAAAATCCGGATGCCATGATCGGCCAGATCCAGCATGCTGTTTAATTCATCGCGACGAAAGGCATGGCCTTCAGCCGTACCCTGGACTTCAATAAATGCACCGGCATCATTCATCACGACATTCATATCAGTTTCGGCTTCACTGTCTTCGGCATAATCTAAATCCAGTACCGGTATGCCATTATAAATGCCGACAGAAACCGAGGCTAACTGGCCATGCAATGGATTCTTCTTGATTTTATTTCGATCCAGCAAGTCCTGAATCGCCAGGGATAATGCCACAAAGCCGCCTGTGATCGAAGCTGTACGGGTACCGCCATCGGCCTGTAATACATCGCAATCCAGGGTAATCGTGTTTTCGCCCAAGGCGTTTAAGTCGATTGCAGCACGCAGCGAGCGGCCAATCAGGCGTTGAATTTCCAGTGTGCGACCGCCTTGTTTGCCGCGGCTGGCTTCACGACCCATGCGGGAATGGGTGGAGCGTGGCAGCATGCCGTATTCGGCCGTCAGCCAGCCCTGGCCTTTGCCCTTCAGAAAGCGGGGAACCATAGGGTCGATACTGGCGGTACATAAAACCCGGGTATCGCCAAATTCGACCAGCACAGAACCTTCGGCATGTTTGGTGTAGTGACAAGTAAATTTAATATCGCGCAATTGATCCGGTAAACGTCCGCTTGGTCTCATGGTGGTTAATCCCTGTATTTTGAAAGCGGCACAGTATACCCGATTTTAGCATTGAAATTCATGTGTAAAACAGAGCGTTAATGACTCGTTGGGTTTAACACCTCCATTAGCTGTTGTACCGAGCTGGGGCGTTCGGCCGGGTGTACCGCCATCGCCCAATCCATCGCTTCCAGTAAATAACGGGGCAATTTGTTTTTCAATGCCTTTACCGCCGGCATCAATTTATCCTGTTGATTACGTTCCGGTGCTGGAATAGGTTGCTTGGCTTCTACGCAAGCCCGCATAGTGGCTCCGATGGCATAAATATCAGACCAGGGGCCGAGCTGAATGGTATTGGAATATTGCTCAATGGGCGAAAATCCCTTCGTCAACACCTTGGTGCGCTTGAATTTTTTCGGGATGGGGTATTGTTCGATCGCACCAAAATCCAGCAACAGGGGGTCAAAGCCGGTACGGATCAAAATATTGGCGGGCTTGATATCTAAGTGCAGCAGGTTTTTTTGATGAATCAACGCAACGCCTGCCAGTAAGTGGGTAAATACCGTACGAATAAATTTTTCATCTATTTTGACCAGCTTTTTCTTCAAAATTTTATCCAGCGTCAACCCATAGTCATAGGTCATTACCATATAAACGGTATCATTGGCCTGAAAAAAATTGATCACATCGACAATATTCGGATGCTTTAAATCGGCCAGCACCTTGGCTTCCTCAAAAAACAGGGCGCGGCCGCGCATAAATAACTTACGGTTTTCTTCATTATGTGGCGTCACCACATTGTTCCAGGTGCGGTGTGCCAGTTTGCGCGGCAGATATTCCTTTATCGCAACCTGCACCTGATCTTTAAGCTGGCGCGCCAGATAAACCGAACTGAAGCCACCATGTGCCAGCTCCCGCTCAATCATGTACTGGTCTATAATGGTTCCGGTCTGTAAGTAATTCCATTCCTGAGAATAGGTTTCCGGATCGTAATGTTCGGACATAAGAACACGCTAAAATTAAAACTGCTATAAGTATAGGTGAAATGTGATTAGAAGTATGACGGCGTTCGCCAATGGCGAGACACAAACCCCTGAATGGCTCATAAATTGTGAATTACGCTCGGTGAATCATCGTTATTGCGATATTAACCTCAAACTCCCCGAAAGCCTGCGTTTTCTGGAGGGCGATATTCGCAAACGGCTGGGTAATGCCTTGAAGCGGGGTAAAATTGAATGCACCATCAACTATAAAACACTCGACCAGGCGCAAGATTTCCAGATCAACCCTGAAGCTGTCAATGCCTTGCTCGCTGCCACGAGCACGATTGAGCAAAATATGTCCCATGCGGCTCCGTTCAGCGCTCTGGAGGTACTTGCCTTTCCCGGCATTCAACAACAAAATGACATCGACCGGACGCAATTGAAAAACGTGATTTTAGTGTTGCTCGACGACGTTATTCAGCGCATGATTGCAAGCCGAGAGCAGGAAGGCAGGCAACTTGGACAAATGATCGAACAGCGCTGCGAGAAGATTTCGCTGCTGATTCAACAGGCTGAAAAAAGAATGCCGGAGGTGCTGAAAAATCTGCGCCAGAAACTGACCGAACGGATACAGGAAATAGTGCAAGAACCGGATTTTGACCGACTGGAACAAGAACTGGTGATGCAGGCGCAAAAGCTCGATGTGGACGAAGAGCTTGATCGCCTGAAAACACATGTTGAGGAAGTTCAAAGAGTGCTGAAACAAAACGAGCCTATCGGTCGGCGGTTGGATTTTCTGATGCAGGAAATGAATCGCGAAGCCAACACCTTAGGCTC
Organism: uncultured Methylomarinum sp.; assembly: GCA_964442675.1. Classification (GTDB taxonomy): domain Bacteria; phylum Pseudomonadota; class Gammaproteobacteria; order Methylococcales; family Methylomonadaceae; genus Methylomarinum. Next base: position 251 of record CAYUAE010000030.1, on the reverse strand, counting down.
AAAATCAGCCGATCAGGAAATGACCGCGATTGCCATTGAGCTAAAAGTTTTAATTGAACAAATGCGCGAGCAGATTCAGAATATCGAATAATTTCCAGTAGCGTCCTGTATCATGCTCAACTTATTGTAAAATAATATTTATTTTGTTTTTTGTTTTCCCATAACTTCTGGTAAGGTTCTGGTTTTTTCAGTTCTAAGCATAACTATCTACACATCTTTCCCAAAAAACAGCTGGACAGTTTGCCTAAAAC
>CAYUAE010000029.1:0-16747 GCA_964442675.1 uncultured Methylomarinum sp. | reverse complement strand
GGACGGTCGTATCATTGAATTTCCAGCCCGTAATGCGCAACCCTTTTTGACCCGGGAGGGTATCAATGGCTTGTTTGAAATGACACTCACAGCAGAAAACAAATTCGTCGCCCTCAAAAAAATCGCCTGACCCGGTTACATCATCAAGCATCACCTATCGCGGCTAAAACCGCTCCTGCACAACGGGTAAGCTGTGTACGCCATGTCAAGTTTTTTGAACTTGTCTATACTTGACATACTCTTGAAAACATCAGCGGATACCGTGTTAAAAAAACAGTTTACGCCCATCAAGCTCGGCGCACCCGGCGAAGAAATCGGTCGTAAAGACTTACATCAAGTCATCAGCCGTTTCAAAGTCCTGCACCAGTCACGATTGCAACATATTCAGCAATTCCTGTTGCCCAGGCAACGGGTTTTTCTGGATATTCTGGCGTTGATTTTTCATCAGAATCATGCTGCTTTACCCGGCTTTTATGATCCAGAAACCCCTTATGGCATTCTGGACTTCAAACCCGGCCCCATCGCCTTACAAGCCTGTCGACAATACTTCAAGAATTTTCGTTATCGCCGTAAAGCACTGAACCAATACGCTATCGAGGGTATTTTTTTAATGGGCAGCGTCGGCAGCATGGCGTTTTCCAAAACCAGCGATATCGATATTTGGCTATGCCATGACAGCACACTGAGCCCAAAGCAGTTGGAACATCTGCAAAAAAAGGCTTTTGCAGTTGAAGTCTGGGCCGAGAGCTTAGACCTGGAAGTCCATTTCTTTTTGATGGATGCGGTGCAATTCAGGCAAGGCCAACATATCCCGATTTCATCTGAGAGCAGCGGCGATACCCAGCATTATTTACTCCTGGAAGAATTTTACCGCACGGCTATTTATGTCGCCGGCAAAGCGCCAGCCTGGTGGCTGGTACCACCGGAGCAGGACGCGCACTATACTGACTATATCAACCACCTGCTAGGCAATCGCTTTATTTCTGATCAGGATATTATTGATTTTGGTGGCTTGGACAAGGTACCTGCCGATGAGTTTATCAGCGCCACCCTGTGGCATATTTATAAATCGCTGAATTCACCGTATAAATCATTATTGAAATTATTTTTAATGGAAGCTTATGCCAGTGAATACCCCGACACCGGTTGGCTGGCCAATCAAATCAAACACTATGTCTATGCCGGTAATATGGATTTTGATGCATTAGACCCGTATTTTCTGGTCTATCAGAAAGTCGAAAACTACCTGAGGCTGGTGCGCTCCCAAAAACGCCTTGCCCTGGCACGCGAATGTTTTTATCTGAAAATCATGGGCTCAGCGCCCAACCTGTTACCGGCAGCTGACCGTCAAATGCGCCAAGACTATTTACAGGGCATTGCTCGACAATGGGACTGGCCAGACGGGGAACTCGACCAGTTAGGTCAGAAAAAACACTGGGATATTCACAAAGCTGTCACCGAGCATGGCATCATCCGCGACCAGCTCAAGCAATGCTTGCAGATGATTTCACGTTTCGCCAGCCGATACAGCCAACCCAACCGCAGGCATAATCAGGATTTAAAGCTGATCGCCCGCAAACTGCATAGTTTTCTGGAGCAACGCCCCGGCAAGATCAATTTGTTGACCACCCGTTATTCCGTGCGCAGCAAGGTGCTGCAATTAAGCCTGATTGAAAATGACATCACCACATCACAATGGCGGATTTATACAGACCCTATTCCCGAGATCACCGAATTCAGTCGACCGATCAAAACCTGTCATAGCTTTATCGAAGCCTTATGCTGGATCGTCGCCAATGACCTGTTTCATCCTCAGCTCAGAGTGCATACAAAAAGTGACAGCCTGTCATTAAGCGCATCAGACAGACAGCGCGCCTTGTCTCAAATCCATCAATTTCTGTCTCCATATCTGAAACAGGCAGATACTTTGGAGAGGTTTGCATTGGACAATCGCTGCCAGGCCGTTTTATTATTCATCAACCTGGGGCAACAGTTGGATCAGGACGACAGTAACCCCAATCTGTTGATCAGCCCACGCTCGGATCCACTCAGTTACGGCCTTAAACGTACGCACTTCATTCGCACTATCGACAGAATCATCATCACACGCTGGGGCGAAATCCGCTGTTCCCGACATACGCTCATAGATGGTTTGTTTGAATGCCTGCTGGATTTTTTCAATAACAGCCTGGCGCCTTCTGACCCTGACAATCTGCACATTTCCTGCCTGACACCTTTACGTGGCCGCAGCATTCAAACGCGGATCGAACAAGTCATCAAGCAAGTGCGTACACTGCAACATGAATCCAGGCACTGGCGCTATTTTATTGCCATCGGCCCACATTATTATCAGCTGCATAATGAGGGCGATGGCCTGAAGATTGATTATCTGGAAAATGAAGCGGCATTATTTCAACAACTGAACGCTTACCAGGTTCATTTTATTCGAACCCATTTTGACCCCCACGTACTGCAGGAAACGGTGATTCCCTTGTTGTATCGACACAGCCAGCCGGATACCGTTCAGGTTTTCTATCGCCAACTTGAACAAAAAACCGATATTTACATTATCGATGAGCGAGCGACTTTTTTTCATTGCCATTACGCTGACAATCAGGTCACACATATTTTGAATCATTTGCAGTTGTTTTTATCGCGCCTGCTTGAGCAAGCGAAATTACCGGAAAACATTAACATCTGTTTTTTTGAATTACAGCAAAATTCGGCAGGTGTGATTTCCTGTCACCCTTTACCGGAACCCCCTGTAGCCAATTTCACCGACCTCAATATTCGGGTAACCGCATCGGATGATGGCCAGTTTCTTACCATTTATTGCAACGGCGAAGCGTTTTCCCAGTCATCCAGTACCGATATTTTTAAACAAACACGCGATTTTATCCTAAACTTCCGCAATAGCGGTTCGCATTATTCCTGTTTTATCACCGGCATCGACGTGCCCTGCCAGCTCTTAGGTGCCGCGACAGAGAAACAGCTGCAAACCAGTCATTATCTAAATTACAAACACACTATCGAACACTTGATCTCACTCGATATTCAAAATCAGGATTCAGCATGAAAACAGAAAAACGCCTCTACACCCGCGTCGAACCCGGTCATCTGTCTGTCAAAATTACGCTCGAATGCCCCGAAACCGGCCATCCTCTAACCTTAACCGGCAAGGTATTGGACATCAGCTACCGTGGCATCAAAGTCTGCCTCAATCATGAACAACATAAAGACTTGAATCGCTGCAAAATCAAAATCAAGCTGGTTTTACCCGACTCCAAAATCCCGATCACGATTTCCGGCAGGCTCCAACACTGCCAGAACAGCCGCGTTGGCATCGAATTTATCGGCCCGTTACCCGAACAGGAGTTAGATAGTTTATTGTTTGAATGTGTGAAAGACGCTTGCCAGCCTGATCCTGTTCAAGTCAGTCCAGCAAGCGGCCGTACTGATTAAATCCCAAACTTACAATGAGCGAGCCCGCATAAAGGCCAGTTCCGAAACCGCATCCCATTTCATCACTTGCTCGCGGAACCCCCTGATCGATTCATAAATTTTACGGGCTTTAGGGTCTTTATCGGCCAGCTCCTGAACCACCTGTTCCGATAACTGTTTCAGCGTTTTCAAAACCTCATCGGGCAACGGCAATACCTTAACCTTATGCTTGTTCACCAAGGTTTCCAAAGCCTGATTATTGCGCGCGGTATATTCCGAAATCATATCCATATTGGCCGCCTTACACGCCGTCAGCACAATCTGCTGCAAATCTTCTGGCAACGCATTAAACGCTTTTTCGTTAATCAGCGCTTCCATGGTTGAACCCGGCTCATGCCAGCCCGGATAATAATAATATTTCGCGACTTTATAAAAACCAAAGGCTAAATCATTGTAGGGACCCACCCACTCGGTCGCATCCAATGCGCCAGATTGCAAAGAAGTAAACAATTCGCCCCCGGGCATATTGACCGTTGTGCCACCGGCACGTCTTAACACTTCACCACCGAGTCCAGGAATCCGCATTTTCAGGCCTTTCAGGTCATCTACCGTCTTGATTTCCTTATTGAACCAACCGGCCATTTGTACCCCGGAATTCCCCGTCGGTGCCGGAATAATACCAAACGGTTGATACAGCTCGCGCCAAAGCTCTAAACCGCCACCATAATATAACCAGGCATTCATTTCCTGCGCAGTCAATCCAAACGGAACGGCTGAAAAAAACTGGGTCGCTTCCGATTTCCCTTTCCAATAATAAGCCCCTGAATGCCCCATTTCCGCAGTACCACTGGAAACCGTATCGAACACCTCGAAAGCCGGCACTAATTCTCTGGCACCATAGACCTTGACTTTAATGCGCCCACCACTCATTTCGGTAATCGTTTTGGCCAATAAATTAGCGCCCGTACCTAATCCCGGGAAGTTTTTGGGCCAGGCGGTGACCATTTTCCAGTTAAATTCTGCCTTAGCCTGAGCTATACCCGGCAAAGCGACTGCCGCACCCGTTGCCAGTGTCGCGCCCGTTTTACAAATAAAATCACGCCGTTTCATCATATCCCTCTCTCAATCGCAATAAGCTATTCATGCTATGTCAAATCAGGTTTTTCTGGCAAGCCAAAATTCACCCGCCTCAAAATCTAATGCTATTGGCCTCGAACTTTTCCTGTCAATAGACGCTTTATTATATTTTTGCTATTATTAGAAGGATTTTTGTGTCTTTAAGGCATTCTTTTCCTTCACACTCACATCCGGAGAAACACTCTATGGCAATTAAAGTTGCAATCAATGGCTATGGCCGTATTGGACGTAACATCGTTCGCGCGCTCTACGAAGCAGGTCGTAATGATGAAATTCAAGTTGTTGCAATCAACGACCTGGGCGACGCCAACACTAATGCGCACTTGACTCAATATGATTCAGCACACGGCAAATTCCCGGGCGAAGTTTCTGTCGACGGCGGCGATCTGATTATCAACGGTGACAGAATCAAAGTTCTGGCTGAAAGAGATCCATCAAAATTGCCATGGGCTGAATTAGGCATCGATGTTGTTCACGAATGTACCGGTTTTTTCGCCAGCAAAGCAAAAGCTTCGGCGCATCTGGATGCCGGCGCTAAAAAAGTCATTATTTCGGCACCCGGCGGCAGCGATGTTGATGCCACCATCGTTTATGGCGTCAACCACGACACGTTAAAGCCGAGCGATACCATTATTTCAAATGCATCATGCACCACAAACTGTCTCGCACCGCTGGTTCAGCCTTTGAAAGATTCAATCGGCATCAAACACGGCTTGATGACAACCATTCACTCCTATACTAACGACCAGGTGTTGACTGACGTTTATCATTCAGACTTGCGTCGCGCCCGTTCTGCCACACAATCTATGATCCCGACCAAAACGGGTGCTGCTGCTGCCGTTGGCCTGGTTCTACCCGATCTGGCGGGCAAACTGGATGGTTTTGCTGTTCGCGTACCGACTATCAACGTCTCTATTGTGGACCTGACGTTCACCGCTAACCGCGCCACCACAAAAGAAGAAATTGATGAGATTCTGACAGCCGCTTCTGAAGGCCACCTGAAAGGCATTCTGGACATCAATGAAAAACCACTGGTTTCAATTGATTTCAATCATAACCCGGCCTCTTCAACCTACGACAAATCATTGACTAAAGTCATTGATGGCACACTGGTTAAAGTTCTGGCCTGGTATGATAACGAATGGGGCTTCTCAAACCGTATGCTGGATACAACACTTGCATTAATGAATGCAAAATAAGTCTTAAATATCCCCAAAAGTCACAGGGACGTGACATTCATAACTATTCCCTTTCGCCATGCAATGGCATTCACGATAGTCTGAAAACTTAAAAAATTATGCTACGAAGAACTAAAATTCTGGCCACATTAGGCCCTGCTACGGATAAACCTGGCGTACTCGAAGGTTTATTTGCCGCAGGTGTTGATGTCGTGCGTATGAACTTTTCCCATGGCTCGGCTCAAGACCATATTGATCGCGCTAACAAGGTCCGCGAGATAAGCAAAAAAACCGGTCGCCGTGTCGGTATTTTATGTGACCTGCAAGGGCCAAAAATTCGAATCGCCCGTTTTAAAAATACCAAAGTCTGGCTGGAAGAAGGCCAGGATTTCTATTTGGATATCAACCTCGGCGAACATGATGGCGATGAAACCCAGGTCGGCATTACCTACAAACCTTTGGCCGAAGAAGTCAAACCCGGCAGCCGTTTGTTATTAGATGATGGCCGAATTGTGATGGATGTTGTCGAAACTGATGGCAAGCGCATCCATTGCAAGGTCGTCGTTGGTGGCACCTTATCTAACAATAAAGGTATCAATCTTTTAGGCGGCGGCCTGTCTGCGGCAGCACTGACCGAAAAAGACAAAGAAGACATCAAGACCATCGGTAAAATCCAGGCTGATTTTGTCGCTATTTCCTTTCCGCGCAGTGGCGCCGACCTGGAAGAAGGCCGTCGCCTGATCGAGGCTGAAGGCTGCAATGCGGCCATCGTCGCTAAAGTCGAACGCGCCGAAGCGATGGAAGTGATCGATGAAATCATTTTAGCGTCCGATGGTATCATGGTGGCACGAGGTGACTTAGGTGTCGAAATCGGCGATGCCCGCTTGCCGGCCGCACAAAAACATTTAATCACCCGCTCAAGACAGCTTAAACGGTTTGTGATTACGGCTACGCAAATGATGGAATCCATGATTGAAAATCCGATTCCGACACGTGCCGAAGTGTTCGATGTTGCTAACGCGATTGTCGATGGCACCGACGCCATTATGCTCTCGGCTGAAACGGCTTCTGGCAAATATCCGGTTAAAACCGTGGAAGCGATGGTTCGAATCTGTAAAGAGACAGAAAAACAGCCTAGCGTCAGAAGCTCTTCACACCGTGTTGATGAAAAATTCAAACGCATCGATGAAGGCATTGCCATGTCGTCAATGTATTTGGCAAATCACACCGATATTGCCGGTATTGCGGCATTGACCGAATCGGGCTCGACACCTTTATGGATGTCGCGTATCAGCTCAGGCATTCCCATTTTCGCCTTTAGCCGAAACGAAGACACGCTCAATCGCGTAACCATTTATCGCGGTGTTTTCCCGGTTCCGTTTCAGTTTGACAGTGTCGATAAAATTGAAATCAACCGCAACATCATCAATAAACTTAAAAGTCGCGGACACGCTAAAAAAGGTGATCAATACATCATCACCAAAGGCGATTTAGATGGCCAGCCAGGCGGCACCAACTCCATGAAAGTTGTGATTGTCGGCGAAGGTCTGACACCTTAAATTGCCACTGCTTTGAAAACCAGACAACGACGCATTGTTGTCTGGTTTTTTATTGCCTGCCATTTTTTCAGTTATTCTCCTGTCCGGCTTTGGTTATAATAACCCGATCATTAATCAGGAGATATCACAATGCCAAGCCGCCGTGACCTAGCCAATGCTATTCGTGCTTTATCAATGGATGCCGTTCAAAAAGCGAATTCGGGCCACCCCGGAGCACCGATGGGCATGGCCGATATTGCCGAAGTCCTATGGAATGATTTTCTACGCCACAATCCAAACAATCCTGCCTGGCCCGATCGCGACCGTTTTGTGTTATCCAATGGCCATGCCTCGATGCTGCTGTATTCGCTGCTGCATTTAACCGGCTATGATGTCAGCATCGATGATCTAAAAAACTTTCGCCAACTGCATTCAAAAACCCCCGGCCATCCTGAATTTGGCATCACGCCTGGCGTAGAAACCACAACAGGCCCGCTCGGACAGGGGCTCGCCAATGCCGTCGGCATGGCTATTGCTGAAAAAAATCTGGCCGAACAATTCAATAGTGACGATATCAAACTCATTGATCATTACACTTATGTATTTGCTGGCGATGGCTGCCTGATGGAAGGGATTTCCCATGAAGCCTGCTCCCTGGCCGGGACACTGCATCTGGGTAAACTGATCGTGTTTTATGATGACAATGGTATTTCTATCGATGGCCGAGTCAGCGGCTGGTTTACCGATAATACCGTAAAACGCTTTGACGCATACGACTGGCATGTCATTCGCAGGGTTAACGGCCATGACCCTGAGTCCATTCGCGCCGCGATTGAAGAAGCGCGCTCGGTCACGCATAAACCATCATTACTGGTATGCCGAACCACGATTGGCTATGGCTCTCCGAACAAGCAAGGTACGGCACATTGCCACGGCGCACCATTGGGTGAAGACGAAATACAAAAAACTAAAAAACTTCTGCATTGGCCGCATTCTGCCTTTGACATTCCTGACCCCATCTACAAAAAATGGGATGCTCGGGAAAAAGGTAGAAAACAGGAACAAGTCTGGCAGGATAACTTAAAGCACTACGCCCGACAATACCCCGATCTGGCCGAGGAATTTGTTCGCCGGTTTCAAGGTAATCTGCCCGACAATTGGCCGCAACACAGCCAGGCTTTTATTCAACAGACACAACAACAAGCCGAGTCTATCGCAACCCGTAAGGCCTCACAAAATTGCCTGAACGCCTATGCACCGCTGTTACCTGAAATCATGGGCGGCTCGGCTGATTTAACGCCGTCAAATCTGACCGACTGGGATGAGGCGATGGAAATTACCGACGACCCGGCTGGTAATTATATCCATTATGGCGTACGTGAATTCGGCATGGCCGCCATAATGAATGGCATGGTCTGTCATGGTGGTATTATTCCGTTTGGCGGAACCTTTCTGATGTTTTCCGAATATGCCCGCAATGCCCTGCGCATGGCGGCATTGATGAAAATCCGCAGCATCTATGTGTTTACCCATGATTCCATCGGTCTTGGCGAAGACGGGCCAACACATCAACCCGTTGAACAGATATCTACCCTGCGCATGATCCCCAACATGTCGGTCTGGCGCCCTTGTGATGCAACTGAAACGGCCGTCGCCTGGAAAGCGGCACTAGAACGTCAACACGGTCCAACAGCTCTGGTATTATCCCGCCAGACATTGACACATCAGAAAAGAGACGCCCAGCAACTCAACGATATTAAACGTGGCGCTTATATTCTGAAAGAACCCGCTAATCCTGCCAAGGCGATTATCATCGCTACCGGCTCTGAAGTGGAAATTGCCATGCAGGCGGCAGCACAATTGAGTCAAATGAAAATTCCCACCCGTGTCGTTTCAATGCCGAGCTGCGACCACTTTGATGCGCAGGATGAGGCGTATCAGAATGCGATATTACCACCGCATATCAGTGCCCGCGTGGCAATTGAGGCGGGCGTTACCCGATTCTGGAAAAATTATGTCGGCCTGCAGGGAAAAGTAATCGGCATTGACCGCTTTGGCGAATCGGCCCCGGCTGAGAGCTTGTTTGAATATTTTGGTATTACCGTCGAGCATACTGTCGAGGCCGTGAAAAGCTGTATCCAGTCATAACGCTAAAAGTTTTATGATTGTTTTTTATTTTAGCGTTATGATAGAGCAGTACACTGTTACTGGAGACGACGATGACTAAAAAAACATTATCTGCCTTGATATTAAGCACTGCTTTTTTATCTGCTGCCACACACGCCGAAGATGACATGAAGAAACATCATGCCATGAAAGACGGCATGCGCTCAATGCCTTCCAAAAACGGCATGATGAAGATGTCGCCTGAAATGATGGAGCAAAAATTACGCGCCATGCAAACGCATATGCTCCAAATGCATGATTATTCAGATCGGATTTTGAATGAAAAAGACCCGGCTAAAAAGCAGCAATTAAAAGACGAACAATTAGAATTGATGAAAGCACATCATCAAAAAATGATGAAAATGCACCGTATGATGATGCAAAAATAACATAAAACAGATTAGTGTTGGCGAGGACAATTCCACACAACACTAATCTCCACCCACTTCAACGAAACCATGTAAACCCCGTTTACTTTTAGCCTCAAGCCATTCTGTCAAATAATTTAATTCTTCGGTTTGTTCAAGATCATCCAGCGCTTGTTTTTTCTTCAAACGGCGGAATGCTGTCGACAATACCTTATAACGCTCTCCGGTAATACCTGCCCGTCGTAAACCCACCGTATTCAAGCGGTAATGTTTTGCCGGCCGCCCGCCGATCAACATAAAAGGTATCACATCTTTATTGATGCCGGTTGTCCCCTGGACAATGGCATAAGCACCAATACGGCAAAATTGATGCACAACAACTGCGCCGCCCATAAATACACGATCACCCACCTCAACAAAACCACCAATCGCGACATTATTGGCAAAAATCGTATGATTGCCAATCGTGCAATCATGCGCAACATGACTGTGATTCATAAAATAACAATTTGAACCAATCCGCGTTGCACCATTTTCCTGTGTCGCTCGATGCGCGGTAAAGCCTTCTCTGAAACAATTATCGTCGCCAATTTCCAGCCAGGATACGGTGTCCGGGTTAAAACTCAAATCCTGCGGTAAATCGCCCAAAACCACATGAGAATGCACAATATTGCCGCGCCCCATTTTGACATACGGTTTGATCACAGCATGCGCCTGCAACTGACAATCGTCACCGAGTTCGACAAAATCATCAACCACCGCAAAGGGGCCGACAGTTACATTGTGACCCAATGTCGCCTTTTCAGACACACAGGCCGTGGGGTGAATTATGGTTGCCATACACTATCCTCTTGGATGATGTTGTTCATGAATTCGTTTCAGCCGTTCCTGCGCCACATGCGTGTATATTTGCGTTGTCGACAAATCGGAATGACCGAGTAACATTTGCACTACTCTCAAGTCGGCGCCATGATTGATTAAATGGGTGGCAAACGCATGCCGCAAGGTATGCGGTGATAACGGTTTTTCGATACCGGCTTTTTTGGCATAACGTTTAATAATATGCCAGAATGCCTGTCGTGTCATTGGTTTTCCGCGCCGCGTCACAAACACATAATCACTTTGACGGCCGGCTAAAATCTCCCGCCGCGCACCCTGAACATAACGTGACAGCCAATCCAGTGCCACTTCGCCTAAAGGCACCAGCCGCTCCTTTTCCCCTTTCCCAGTGATTCTGAGACAACCTTGCATCATACTCAACTGACCAAGCTTAAGATCAACTAACTCAGATACTCTGAGACCTGTCGCGTATAAGGTTTCCAGCATAGTGCGATCACGCAGCCCCAGAAAGCCTGTAAGCTCTGGCGCATCAAGCAGTTTCTCGACATCACCTTCAGACAACGATTGTGGCAAAGCCGCCCGATGGTAAGGCGCTTCGATATGTTCAGTCGGATCACTGTCGATGATGGCCTCGCGCTGTAAAAAACCATAAAAGCGGCGCAACGTAGACAGAATACGTGCCGACGAACGCGGCTTTAAGCCTTGCTCGACACGCCATTTCAGATAATTACCAATATCATCCTGAGAGACTTCAGCCATCTCTCGCCCTTTCAACCATAATCGCAGATGCTTCAGGTCATTGCGATAGGCGGCCAGAGTATTTTCGCTGAGCCCTGCCTCTGCCCATAATGCATCTAAAAATACATCAACCAGGTCTGTGGGCTGCTTCATAGGCTAATAATGCTTGTTTTAATGCGATATATTCGCCGTCCGATTGCCCCATAAACCCTCCGATACCATTAGCCGCAACGATGCGGTGACACGGAATAATGCCCGGAAAAGGATTGCTACGGCATGCCTGGGCCACAGCCCGCGGCGAGGAATGAAGTATTTTGGCCAGGGCACCATAGGTCAGTGTCTGCCCAAAGCTAATAGCCAATAACCTTTCCCAAACCCGGTTCGAAAATAATCGCCCTTGTCGTTTTAATTTGAGCGAGCAATGGTTATTCAAGCCATGCAGATAATCATGCAACCCCGGCAGAATCGAATCCACAGAATCACGACAGTCCTGCCGCGAATAACGCCAGCGGCTATAACAGACAATGTCATCAATCAACCCTATATCCAGCATGGCAGGCCCAATTACTATTGATACTTGCTGACCGGGGGCTTGCTTGACATCACACCATTCAATTTTCAGAGGCATTTTCCAAAAAAAAAGGCAGCTGAAGCTGCCTTTTTTTACATTATCAGAAAGTTAAGATAACTTTTCTTTAATTCTAGCGGCTTTACCGGTCAGATTACGCAAGTAATATAACTTGGCACGACGAACATCACCACGGCGTTTAACGTCGATATCGCCAATCAGAGGACTATGCATCTGGAATACACGCTCAACACCTACGCCGTGTGAAATCTTTCTGACGGTAAATGATGAATTGAGTCCACGATTACGTTTTGCAATCACCACGCCCTCGAAAGCCTGTAATCTTTCACGAGACCCTTCTTTTACTTTTACTTGAACAACGATCGTATCACCTGGCCCAAAGTCAGGAATATTTTTTCTCATTTGTTCAGCTTCAATTTCTTTAATAATATCAGTCATTATCGCACCCTGTTAATCAATCTCATTTTTAAATTCTTCCAGCAAAGCATCCTGCTCCGCCGTTAATTCAGTTTTTATCAGCAATTCCGGTCGCCGCAGCCATGTGCGCCCCAACGACTGTTTCATTCGCCAACGTTTAATTGCCGCATGATTACCCGAAAGTAACACAGCGGGCACCGCACCCAAATCCCCATGCTCAGGACGAGTATAATGCGGACAATCCAGCAACCCATTCATATAGGAGTCCTGTTCGGCAGAACTCTCATCACCCAGTACACCAGGCTGCAGGCGGGTCATGGCATCAATCACCACCAATGCCGCTAACTCACCACCACTGATTACATAATCACCCAGCGACCATTCTTCATCGCAAACCCCGGCAACAAATCGTTCATCAATGCCTTCGTAACGCCCCGCCACCAGAATCAATTGTTGAAACTGGTCAGCTTGCATCAGCAATTGTTGATCGATGGGCTTACCTTGAGGACTTAAATAAATCACTCTGGACTTATCAGCGGACGCCTTCTTCGCCTCATTAACCGCTTCCAGCAAGGGCTGGTATTTCATCACCATCCCTGGGCCGCCACCATAAGGCCTGTCATCGACCGTACGATGAACATCATGGGTATAATCCCGAGGATTCCACAGCCCCAACTCGACAAGTCCACGCTCAATAGCCTTTCCAGTTACACCGTAACGTGCGGCATCATGCACCATATCCGGAAACAAGGTAATGACATCAAAGCGTTTAACAGCCATTAAAATTCGGCATCCCAGTCTACTGAAATCAGACCTTTTTCCAAATCAACCTGTCGCACGGTCTGCGGCTGTATGAAGGGAATTAAGCGTTCAGTATCGCCTTGTTTAACCACCAGCACATCATTCGCGCCGGTCTCCAGCAAACTTTCCACCTGTCCCAGCTTAATGCCTTCCAGGTTTTCTACAGACAAGCCAATCAAGTCAACCCAGTAATATTCATCTTTCGCCGTTGCCGGCAATTGCGTTTTTTTGATCAGAATTTCCCAGCCCGATAAGGCAGCAGCAGCCTCCCGATCATTGATACCTTCCAGCTCGGCAACCACCAGCTTACCCTGCCGCCTGCCTGCCGTTCGCTTAAAGGCCTTGATCGTGTTTCCTTTTTTAAGGAACCAGGGCGAGTAGCTTAGAATATTCTCTCGCGGCTGAGTAAATGAAAAAACTTTTACCCAGCCCTTAACGCCAAAAACGCCGGATATTTCTCCGACGTTAATATACTCGTTGTCTGTCAATGCACTCAGGCAGCTTCTTGTGTTGCTTTAGCCGCTTCTTTAATCAATTTAACAACCCGCTCTGAAGGCTGAGCACCTTTAGATTTCCAATGCGCTACACGCTCTAAGTCGAGACGCAATCTTTCTTCCTGCCCTTTCGCCAACGGATTGAAAAATCCCAGGCGTTCAATATAACGGCCATCACGACTGTTACGGCTATCGGTTACAACGATATGATAAAAAGGACTATCTTTAGCGCCACCTCTGGCTAAACGAATGACTACCATTTAACAAACACCTTAAAAAATTGAATTATAAATTTAATCGGCCTATTTTACGCGATTTTCAGAATATGTGAAGTTTTTATATTTAAAAAGTCTTTTTTCATTAACGCCGCATACCGCGCATATTCCCTTTCATACCGCGCATCATATTGGCCATATTGCCTTTGCTGAACTTTTTCATCATTTTCTGCATCATTTTATGCTGCTTTAAAATCCGGTTCACATCTTGCAGTTCCTGACCGCACCCGGCAGCAATACGTCTTTTCCGGTTCCCTTTAATCAAATCCGGGTATTTTCTTTCTTTCGCCGTCATCGAATTAATAACAGCAATTTGCCGTGCCAAATGCTTATCATCGACTTTATCACGCATGTCTTTAGGTACTTCATTCATGCCGGGCAACTTATCCATCAATGCCCCCATACCGCCCATTTTCTGCATTTGTAACAGCTGGTCACGCAGATCATTTAAATCAAAACTTTTGCCTTTCTGGATTTTTCGCGCAAGTTTGTCGGCTTTTTTCTTGTCAGCCTTTTGTTCAATTTCTTCGATCAGGGACAGCATATCCCCCATTCCGAGAATACGCGATGCAATCCGGTCAGGGTAAAATGGCTCTAAAGCATCTGTTTTTTCACCAACACCAATGAACTTGATTGGTTTACCGGTGATATGTCGAATTGAAAGTGCTGCCCCGCCACGCGCATCACCATCTGCCTTAGTCAGAATAACCCCCGTCAATGGCAAGGCATCATGAAATGCCTTAGCGGTATTAGCAGCATCCTGACCTGTCATACTGTCAACCACAAACAAGGTTTCAATCGGCTTGACAGCGGCATGCAGGGCTTTAATTTCGTCCATCATTTCATCGTCAATATGCAATCGCCCCGCCGTATCGACGATCAACACATCAACAAATTGACGCTTGGCCGCATCAATTGCACGATTAACAATATCGACTGGATTTTCCGAAGCATCACTGGGGAAAAAAACCAAATCTACATCATTGGCCAGCGTTTCCAGCTGCTTGATCGCTGCCGGACGATAGACATCCGCACTCACCACACCGACTTTTTTCTTTTCCTTTTCTTTCAGGAAGCGCCCCAGTTTAGCAACTGTTGTGGTTTTACCCGCCCCCTGCAAGCCCGCCATCAACACGACGGCCGGTGGATTGGTTTTCAGATTCAGCGCTTCATTCGCCTCCCCCATCACCTTTATCAGCTCAGCCTGAACAATTTTGACCAGCGCTTGCCCAGGATTCAGGCTTTTTTGCACTTCTTGCCCGACAGCTCCCTGTCTTACTTTTTCGATGAAATCGGTGACAACAGGCAATGCAACATCAGCCTCAAGCAAAGCCATACGCACTTCACGCAAGGTTTCCTTGATGTTACTTTCTGTCAGACGCCCCTGACCTTTAAGTTTTTTGAGTGTACCGCTCAGCCGATCGGTTAAATTATCAAACATAATGCTTTTCTTTTATTCTGTTGTATTGAACGGGCTTTAAACCTATGCCTCTGTAACCGTTTATATTACCATACCCACTATAAAATAATCAGTTTGATCATTATGATAAGCATAATTCTTGGCATCGCCTCCATTTTCGGCTATCTACTCAGCACATTTTTACTGCTCTATGATATTCAGCGGGAGCGCGCCAGCCACTTCAGCCTGATTCCCGGCTGGATTGGCCTGGTACTGCACCTGACTGTCATCGCCTGGTTTTCCTGGCAACTTGCAGGCATCAGTTTTGAATTTTTTAATATTGGCTCAACGCTTTCGGCCATTATCACCGGCTTGTTTTTACTCTCCAGCCTAACTAAGCCAATTGACAAACTGGGCATTGGTTTTTTTCCATTAGCCGCCCTGATGCTGGCATTGAATTTGATTTTCTTTGACCCAAAACAGCCGGCAAGCCATTATAGCTGGCCGATGAACATTCACATCTTCAGCTCACTCACCGCTTTCTGCCTGTTAAATCTAGCCGCACTGCAGGCTATTTTCCTGGCCATTCAAGAGCAACAACTCAGAAAACACCCACCAAGGAAAATTATCCTGACATTACCGCCATTGCAGACTATGGAATCATTACTATTTCAAATGATCACTGCAGGCGTCATTTTTCTGACGATTTCTCTGCTCAGCGGCTTTATCTTTATTGATGATTTATTTGCACAACATCTGGCGCACAAAACGGTTTTATCCATCCTGGCCTGGTTGATTTTTACAGCCCTGTTAGTAGGGCGTATGCGTTACGGTTGGCGCGGACAAACCGCAATTCAATGGACACTGGCGGGCTTTACTCTGCTGTTACTGGCTTATTTTGGCAGCAAAATGGTCCTGGAATTGATTTTACACAAAAACTGACAGAACAAGCGGCAGACTTTTGCCGCTCGTCTTTTGCCTCAATAACGCCTGCGTTTTACACTTTTATATCGATTCTCCCAGGATTTGTCGCTTCAATCAGCTTGACAGCAGACTCGCCCCGTTCTTTCTCAATATCCTGTCCTTTTTTAACCACTGCAACTTCCAGGTTTTCGCGGTCTGTCTTGGCCTGCATCAAGGCGGTCGCTAAACCTGGTGCTGAACCACTACCTACTGAATTAACCATTTTTCTCTCCTATTCTCTTTTAGTTAAAGCTCGATCTCGCTTGTATTCAAACAGTATAGCCGTATGAACCATAGTTCTTCCAGCTATCAATGCTATCGACCCTAGTTCATCATCCTTTAACAAAATTGCCAAAATTTTGACAAGCCTCTCAAAAACGACTTTCCCAATATTTTCAACATT
>CAYUAE010000028.1:0-17371 GCA_964442675.1 uncultured Methylomarinum sp. | reverse complement strand
AGCGGCAGTTTACCTGGCTTAGAAAACTGGATGTCGGGAAAAGTTTTGATAGTGATAATGATTTTTTAGTACAGCAAATAAGTCAGTATATTGATTTATAATTGAGAGTATATAGCTGAACTTCATCAACGATGACAGGTCTTATGTTCTGCGAAAAGTTTTAGGATACGGCGTTTAATGGTTTGATGCTGCCGTAAAACAGGTTTTAAATTGATAATAATAAGGAGAAAGTGGATGTCAAAAGGTCACAATTTACAGGATATTTTTTTAAATACGCTCAGAAAAGAGCATGTGCCAGTTTCTATTTTTCTGGTGAATGGCATTAAACTGCAGGGCAAAATCGATTCTTTCGATCAATATGTCATCATGCTGAAGAATACGATCAACCAAATGGTGTATAAACACGCTATTTCAACCATTGTTCCTGGAAAGCCGGTCAAGTTGCCGCGCGAATCTGAACAATCTGATGAATAATTTTAACGAGAGGTATATTTTTGTTTGAAAGACCTGATGCCGGTGAACGGGCAATATTGGTTCATTTAACGTTGCAAGCCGGGCAGGAAGACCTGGAAGAACTAAAAGAGTTAACACGTTCGGCAGGTGCCGAGCCTGTCCATGTTATTACGGGTAGCCGTTATCGACCTGATCCAAAATATTTTATCGGCTCTGGAAAGCTCGATGAAGTCAAGCAGGCTTTGGAATTTTATCAGGCTGATATTGTTCTATTCAATCATCCCTTAAGTCCTAGTCAGGAGCGTAATCTCGAAACGGCGCTGGATGTTCGGGTCGTTGACAGGAATGGCCTGATTCTGGATATTTTTGCCCAGCGGGCTCAGACCTTTGAAGGGAAATTACAGGTGGAACTGGCTCAGTTAAGGCACTTGTCTACCCGCTTGGTGCGGGGGTGGACGCATCTGGAAAGGCAAAAAGGCGGGATTGGTTTAAGAGGGCCGGGTGAAACCCAGCTGGAAACAGACCGTCGATTACTCGGTATGCGGATCAAACAAATTCAACGGCGACTGGTAAAAGTGGACAAGCAGCGTGGACAAGGACGGCGTAAGCGAAAAAAAGCCGAAATTCCTGCGGTTTCCCTGGTCGGATATACCAATGCCGGGAAATCGACATTGTTCAACACCCTGACGCAATCAGATATTTATGCGGCAAACCAACTGTTTGCAACATTGGATCCTACTTTGCGGCAATACCGGATTCAAAATGGCACTGAACTGGTGATGGCCGATACCGTTGGCTTTATCCGGCATTTGCCCCATGAATTAGTGGCCGCCTTTAAATCGACCTTGCAAGAAGCCAGTGAGGCGGATTTGTTACTTCATGTCGTGGATGCGAATGCAGCCGATCGGGACGAGACTATTTTTCAGGTAAATCAAGTATTGGAAGATATTAAGGCGAGTACGGTTCCACAATTACTTGTTTACAACAAAATCGACCTGTTAGATGGTGTTGCCCCTCATATTGATTATGATGATGAAGGTAAACCAGTTCGGGTTTGGTTGTCTGCCAAAACCGGTGATGGCTGTGAATTGCTGGACCAGGCCTTGTCGGAAATTTTTGCCAGCCAAAAGGTCATCAGAAAATGTGTGTTGTCTGCGAAACAGGCCGGTATTCGGGCCAGACTATTCGATTATGCGCGTATTTTGCATGAGCAGACAGATGATTTTGGTGGCTGGAAGATGAAGATTGAGATCGATAAAAAGCATTTAGGGTTGTTGAAAGAAGTTGAGCTGGAAGAGGTAAGCTAACGGCCAGGCTTCTCGGCATTTTTTGTAATCATGGCGGATATAAACTTTAATGTTATTTATCCTGTTAAATTAGGTACAATAGAAACAATGTACGAAGATCATGATGCTCATGATTGAGTACGATGTTTGCTGGAAAAAATACAAACACAAGTAAATTGGAGCACTGAATATGGCCTGGAATGAACCCGGTGGCGATAACAAAGATCCCTGGAGTGGGCGAAATGATCAGGGACCGCCTGATCTGGATGAAGCAATACGTAACTTGCAAGATAAAATAGGCGGTTTGTTTGGTGGCGGTGGAGGCTCAGGTGATGATTCCTCTAAGAAAGGTTTTTTATTTTTATTGATTGCAGCCGTTGTTTTATGGTTGCTGAGTGGTTTTTATATTGTCGATGAAGGAACCCGAGGCGTGGTGACACGATTTGGGCGTTATGTTGAAACCACACAGTCAGGTTTGAACTGGCATTTGCCTGCCCCCATCGAGCAGGTGCAGATTATTGATGTCAAGCAACAGCGTTTCATTGAAGTCGGTTATCGTTCTGGTGGTCGTCAGGGTATGGGATCTGTGCCCCGTGAAGCCTTAATGCTGACTAAAGATGAAAACATCATTGATGTTCGACTGGCGGTACAGTATCAGGTTAAAGACGCGAAAGATTTTGCCTTCAATGTTTATAACCCGGCTGCAACCTTGAAACAGGTGACAGAAAGTGTTGAACGTGGCGTGATTGGCCAGAACACGATGGATTTCGTATTGACTGAAGGACGTAGTGAAATTGTGTCCGAAATCAAACAGGAAATTCAGGCGATTATGGATTCTTACCAGGCCGGTATTCTGGTCACCAGTGTGAACTTACAGGATGCACAACCGCCTGAACAGGTACAGGGAGCCTTTGAAGATGCCATTAAGGCGCGGGAAGACAAGCAGCGGTTGATTAATGAAGCCGAGGCCTATGCTAATGACGTCGTGCCTAAGGCGCGCGGTGCAGCTTCTCGTC
The DNA here is from genome assembly GCA_964442675.1 of uncultured Methylomarinum sp. Classification (GTDB taxonomy): domain Bacteria; phylum Pseudomonadota; class Gammaproteobacteria; order Methylococcales; family Methylomonadaceae; genus Methylomarinum. Next base: position 14,616 of record CAYUAE010000028.1, on the reverse strand, counting down.
TGGTTCAGGAAGCCGAAGGTTACCAGGCTAAAGTCATTGCCAAAGCAACAGGTGAAGTCAGTCGCTTTGATCAAATGCTGAAAGAGTATAAAAAAGCACCTGTGGTGACGCGACAAAGAATTTATATTGAGACGATGGAGAGCATGTTGGGTAATACACCTACTGTGATGATTGATGTAAAAGGCGGTAATAATTTGATTTATTTACCCCTGGATAAATTAGCGCCGCAGACCGGCAATAAGGCTTCGAAAGCGCCAGCAGCGAGTTTGCCAAAATATGTCCAACAACCGAAAACAAGAACCGATACAAGAGCAAGAAGCTCTTTTCGCGGCCGTGAAACAAGAGGGAGGGTGGCACGATGAATAAAATAATTGTTTCAATTGTATTGGTTGTCATTGTGGTTTCGATGTCGGTCTTTACCGTTTCAGAAACCGAACGTGCCATTAAATTTCGCTTTGGTGAGATTGTTGAAATGGATTTTGAACCCGGTATTCATTTCAAAATCCCGTTTATCAATAATGTGAAAAAATTTGATAAACGTATTCTGACGCTGGATTCTAAGCCTGAGCGGTTTTTAACGGCTGAAAAGAAAAATGTGATCGTCGATTCTTTCGTTAAATGGCGTATCGGTGATTTAAAAACGTTTTATACCACAGTAGCCGGGGATATTACTCAGGCTAATGTGCGTTTGGACCAGATTATCAAAGATGCATTTCGTAGCGAGTTCAGTAAGCGGCAAATCAATCAGCTGGTCTCTACAGACCGGAAAATTGTTCGGCAAGCTTTGATTGCTAAAACGACAAGCCTGGCGGACAAGCTGGGTATCGATATTGTCGATGTGCAGGTCAAGCGTATTGATTTACCACAAGATGTCAGTGCATCGGTTTATCGTCGGATGGAAGCCGAGCGGGAAAGAGTAGCCCGGGAGTTTCGTTCGCAGGGCGCTGAAGCGGCTGAAAGGATTCGGGCTGATGCCGATAAGCAACGCGAAATTATTTTAGCCAATGCATTTCGTGATGCTGAAATACTTCGTGGTGAAGGCGAAGCGAAGGCGGCCGATATTTATGCCAAAACCTATGGAAAAGATGTCGAATTCTTTGATTTTTATCGGACCATGGTGGCTTACAAGAAAACCTTTGATAAAGAAGGCGATATGCTGGTATTGGAACCGAATTCCGATTTTTTCAAATATTTCAAAAAACAGAAATAATTTTAAGTTGATAGTTTGAAAAGGCTTTTTGCCTGAATAAGACGCTCCACATTGTGGGGCGTTTTGTGCGATTAGGATATTAAAAAATGCAAACACAAGATTCCTGGTTATTACCTGAAGGAATAGAAGAAGTATTGCCGGATGATGCTGCTCAGCTCGAGCAACTAAGACGAAATTTACTCGATGTTTTTTCGGCTTGGGGATATCAACTGGTTTTTCCACCACTGATGGATTTTCTTGATTCTTTGTTAATTGGAACAGGACATGATCTGGATTTGAATACCTTCAAATTGACCGATCAAGTCAGCGGCAGAACCTTAGGGATTCGCGCCGACATGACGCCGCAAGTGGCAAGAATTGCCGGTCACCATATGAGTCATGATGTCCCGACCAGGCTTTGTTATGTCGGAACAGTACTGCATACATTAGGCGATGAACTGGACAAAGATCGCAGTCCGGTACAGATCGGCGCTGAACTGTATGGTTATGATGGATTGGAAGGTGATTTTGAAATCATTCAGTTGATGCTGGAAATGTTGGCGATGTCAGGTATCGAACAGGTTCATCTGGATCTAGGGCATGTCGGTATTTATCGGGCATTGGCGCGGCAAGCCGGTATAAGTGCGCGGCAGGAAGCTGAATTATTCGATGTCTTGCAGCGTAAAGCGATACCGGAAATGGATGATTTATTAAATGCCTTTTCTTTACATGAAAAAGATAAACAAACCTTTAAAGCATTAGCTGCTTTGCATGGTGGGCTGGACGTTTTTGAACGCGCCGAAACTGTTTTGAAAGGTTATGATGATTCTGTGCAGCAGGCATTGGCAGACTTAAAAGCAATCGCCGAAAAGTTGAGTAAAATTTATCCAGCGTTACCGATTAACTTTGACCTGGCTGAATTGCGGGGGTATTACTATCACACCGGCATTGTTTTTGCGGCATTGGTGCCGGGGCTGGGTAAAGAGATTGCTCGAGGTGGTCGCTACGATAATATCGGCGAGGCTTTTGCAGCGGCTCGCAGTGCAACCGGGTTTAGTGCTGATTTGAAACGATTGGCAAGGCTGTCGATAAATGGCAGAGATACGTCTGATACGATTGTTTTTGCGCCGTGCTGTGATGATGAGGCATTACGGATTAAAATTCGGGATTTGCGTGCTGAAGGTGTTACTGTTGTTCAGCAGTTACCCGATCAAAAAGGGGATGCAAAAAGCATGGGCTGTACCGCATTATTGGCGCAGGAAAATCAAAACTGGATTGTTAAAGCATTGGGCTGAAAGTAAAAATGGGAAAAAATGTTGTAGTCATCGGCACACAATGGGGTGACGAAGGAAAAGGTAAGCTGGTCGACTGGTTGACAGATCATGCGGCGGCAGTGGTCAGGTTTCAGGGCGGACATAACGCAGGCCACACATTAGTCATCGATGGTAAAACGACCGTATTGCACCTTATTCCATCAGGTGTGTTGCGTGAAGATGTCGAATGTATGATCGGCAATGGTGTTGTCTTGTCTTTGGAGGCTTTGCTGGAAGAGGTCGAGTTATTGGAAAAATCAGGCATTCCTGTTCGGCATCGGTTAAAAATCAGTGAAGCGTGTGCCTTGATTTTGCCTGTACATATTGCCTTGGATCAGGCACGGGAAAAAGCGCGGGGCGGTAAAGCGATAGGCACTACCGGCCGAGGCATAGGTCCTGCTTATGAAGATAAAGTCGCGCGGCGCGGATTAAGGGCAGGTGATTTACGTAATACCGAGGAGTTTAGTCGTCGGCTGAAAGAATTGGTGGATTACCATAATTTTATGTTGACCCGGTATTTTAAGGTCGAAGCGGTTGATTTTGAAAAAACTCTGGAGTCTGCATTGCGTCTGGGTGAGCAAATTTTGCCGATGTTGACGGACGTGGCTGAAGAGATTAAGCAATTACAACAACAGGGTAAAAATGTTCTGTTTGAAGGGGCGCAAGGGGCGTTGTTGGATATTGATCACGGCACTTATCCCTATGTGACCTCATCGAATACAACAGCGGGCGGTGCGGCGACCGGCACAGGCATTGGTCCACTTAATCTGGATTATGTTTTGGGAATTACCAAGGCTTATTCTACGCGTGTCGGTAATGGCCCGTTTCCAACTGAATTAAATGATGGTTATGGAGAACACTTAGGAATAAAAGGGCATGAGTTTGGTGCGACGACAGGCCGTAAACGGCGTACAGGCTGGTTTGATGCGGTGTCTATGCGTAAATCAGCTTTAATGAACAGCTTGAGTGGAATTTGTCTGACAAAACTGGATGTGTTGGATGGCCTGGATAAAATTGGCATTTGCACCGGTTATAAAATCGATGGGAAAATAATTGATACGGCACCGCTCGGCGCTGACCAGTATGAAGTATGTGAGCCGGTTATTGAAGAAATGCCCGGCTGGGAAACGACAACGCGTGGTATTACACGTTTCGATGACTTGCCGGAAAATGCGATAAATTATATTCGGAGGCTGGAGCAATTGGTTGGAGTCAATGTCACAATCCTTTCTACTGGGCCTGATCGGGAAGAAACGATTGTATTGGAAAACCCCTTCAAATGAAGCGAGATTTAAATTTTGTTTGAATACAGGTATAATTGCCTGTTAAAGCCCTGGAATCAGGGCTTTTTTCTTGGTTTAAAGTGCGTTTGTGGGGTAAAACATATGGATAGAGGCGCATTTAAACAAACAAACGGTTGGAGTTTTAACAATAAATGACACAAAAACTTTATATACAAACAAACGGTTGTCAGATGAATGAATATGATTCTGACAAAATGCGTGATGTGTTGAAAGCATCGCATGGTTTAGAAATTACTCAAAACCCTGAAGATGCCGATGTCTTATTGTTAAATACCTGTTCAATTCGTGAAAAAGCGCAGGAAAAGGTTTTTTCAGCCGTTGGACGATGGAAAAAGATTAAGGACAAGCGTCCTGAAGTTATTATTGGTGTGGGTGGCTGTGTCGCAAGTCAGGAAGGCGAAGCTATCCAAAAGCGTGCGCCTTATGTCGATATTGTGTTTGGACCGCAAACCCTGCATCGTTTACCCGAGCTTTTAAATCAAGCGCGCCGTGGAAAACAAAAGGTTGTTGATATTTCGTTTCCCGAAATCGAAAAATTTGATTCCTTACCTGAGCCTCGCGCAGAAGGTCCTAAAGCCTTTGTTTCTGTTATGGAAGGCTGTAGCAAATATTGCACCTATTGTGTTGTACCCTATACACGGGGTGAGGAAATCAGTCGGCCATTAAATGATGTGATTGCAGAAATTGAATCGCTCGCAAGGCAAGGTGTGCGTGAAATCAATTTGCTAGGACAAAATGTTAATGCCTACCGCGGTGAAATGGATGACGGTGATATTGCCAGCTTCAGTTTGCTGCTACATTATGTCGCCGCCGTTGATGGCATCGATCGGATTCGTTTTACCACATCGCATCCTTTGGAATTTACCGATGATATCATTGAAGCCTACACCGAAATTCCACAGTTAGTCAGCCATCTTCACTTACCTGTCCAAAGTGGCAGTAACCGTATTTTATCGGCGATGAAGCGGGGGCATACTCGGGAAGATTATTTGCAGATCATGGAGAAGATAAAGCAGGCACGGCCTGGTATCAGTCTGTCATCAGATTTCATTATCGGTTTTCCTGGTGAAACTGATGAAGAGTTTGAAGACACGATGCGTTTGATTGAAGAAGTCGGTTTTGATTTCTCCTATAGCTTTATCTTTAGTCCGCGACCGGGTACGCCCGCTGCAGAGTTTGAAGATGGTATTCCGATGGACGTAAAAAAACAGCGGCTGGAGCGATTGCAGGCACGCTTGACAGAAATGACGCAAGCTATTTCCGAGGCTATGATTGGGACTGTGCAGACCGTATTGGTGGAAGGTGTTTCACGTAAAAATCCACTGCATATGACAGGGCGAACGGAGAATAATAGAGCCGTTAACTTTGCCGCCCACCCACGGCTGGCGGGGCAGTTTGTCGATGTATTGATTACGGAAGCGTTGCCGAATTCATTGCGTGGTCGCCTGGTTGAGTCTTCCGTTGAAAAAATTGTGCAAACGGCTTGATGAGTGAATCGCGTTTTTCTCAGGAACTTACTTTATTGCCGGCTGACAACCAGCGTTTGTCTGATTTTTGTGGGCAATTTGATAATCATCTCAGGCAAATCGAGCAGCGTCTGCATGTCGAAATCTTGAATCGAGGCAATTCTTTTAAAGTAACCGGCGTAAAGCAGGCCGTTGTTGCCGCGTGTACAGTCATGAAAAAGATTTATGAGATGAGTGCTGATGAAGAGATTACGCCGGAGCAGGTTCACTTGAGTATGCAAGACGCCAATATCGAACAATTGATTGCCGAGCCTAAGCAGGAATCATTTAAATTGCTGCATATTAAAACGCGGCGTGGTGTTATCAAGGGTCGGGGTGAAAATCAACAAAAATATCTGCATAAAATCCTGACTCATGATATCAATTTTGGTGTGGGTCCAGCAGGTACCGGTAAAACCTATCTGGCTGTCGCCTGTGCGGTAGAAGCCTTGCAATCAGAACAGGTCAGGCGTATTGTTCTGGTCAGGCCAGCCGTTGAGGCCGGTGAAAAATTAGGCTTTTTACCCGGCGATATGGCGCAAAAAGTTGATCCGTATTTACGCCCACTCTATGATGCGCTGTATGAGATGCTGGGTTTTGAGAAAGTTGAAAAGCTGATCGAGCGGAATATTATAGAAGTTGCGCCGCTGGCTTTTATGCGCGGCCGTACATTGAATGATTCCTTTATCATTCTGGATGAAGCGCAAAATACAACGACCGAACAAATTAAAATGTTTTTAACCCGTATCGGTTTTGGCTCCACTGCCGTTGTGACAGGTGATATCACCCAAATTGACTTACCTAATGAGCGTGCATCAGGCTTGATTCATGTCCTAAAAGTCTTAAAAGACGTCGAGGGTATCAGTTTTACCTTTTTCGATACCAAAGATGTCGTCAGGCACCCTTTAGTTCAACGCATTGTCAGTGCCTATGAGCGCTATGAACAAGAACAATCTTCTTGATCTTCAGTTGGCAACCGATTGTTCTGATTTGCCTGACAGAGATCAGATTAAGCTGTGGGTTGAGTTGGTTCTGTCAGATCAGCAGCGCTCAGGTGAGATAGTCGTGCGTCTGGTCGATGAGGATGAAAGCAGTGGCTTAAATCAGACTTACCGACATAAACAGGGACCAACCAATGTATTGAGTTTTCCATTTGAAGCGCCGGCGGAAATACAGACGACCTTGCTTGGTGATTTGGTTATCTGCGCGCCTGTTGTCCATCGCGAGGCCAAAGAACAAGGTAAATTATTAGAACATCATTGGGCGCATATTGTTATTCATGGTGTTTTACATCTACTTGGATATGATCATATTGATGATAATGATGCCGCTGTGATGGAAGCCTTAGAAATTAAATTGTTAAATAAACTTAAAATTCCAAATCCCTATCACGAGGATTTAATAGATGACTGACGAAAACCCTCCGAGTAGCTCCTCCCCATCCAAAAGTTTTATCGACCGAATTGGTCAAATGTTAACCGGTGATCCGCAAGACCGGGAAGATTTACTCGAGTTTCTGCGTGCCGCACACAAAAAGCATCTACTTGATGCTGATGCTCTGTCCATGATTGAAGGCGTATTGCAAATCAGTGAAATGCGTGCCAGGGACATTATGGTGCCTAGAATACAGATGGTGGTTGTGCCGCATGATGCCGAACTGGACACTATCTTGCCGTTAGTGCTCGAATCCGGACATTCCCGTTATCCTGTCATCGAAGGTGATCGCAGTAAAGTAGTCGGTATTTTAATGGTCAAGGATTTGCTGGCTAATGTGTTGAAACAAAAAAGCCTGAAAGTTGAAGAAATTATGCGGCCAGTCAGTATCGTGCCCGAGAGTAAGCGTTTGAATGTATTGCTGAAAGAATTCAGAACGCAGCGGCATCATATGGCGATTGTGATTGATGAGTATGGTATGGCAGCAGGGCTGGTGACGATTGAAGATATTTTGGAGCAGATCGTTGGTGAAATTGAAGATGAGCATGATGCCGAAGAAGAAACGTATGTTCAGCAAAAAAACAAGTCCGAATTTTTAATCAAAGCCTTGATGCCGATTGATGAATTCAATGCCTATTTTAACGCAGACCTGGATGATGAGGAATGTGATACTCTGGGCGGATTCATTGTCCATCAATTGGAGCATCTACCTAAAAAAGGTGAAAAACTTAAATATGGTGACTTTAGATTTGAAGTGGTCAGGGCTGACAATCGACGAATCTATCTGGTGAAACTCAAGCTGAAAAAGAAATCAGAAAAAGAGGCAGTGGATTGACCGGTGTATTCAACAGCTTGTCACTGTTTGAATAGAAAATCTGTCTGGGTATTGAGCAAATGTTCGCCGAGCTTGTCGTTAACATGGTTGAATTTCAGGCCATAAAAATAACACCCTTTTGACTGTCGATGATGGCGGATGGTCGCATCAATTCGGAAGACTTTTCCATCTTTGAAAATCAATTGTAAAGATACATTTTTATTTCGAGGAAACTTTTTACTGCATGCAATCAAAGCACCCTTGCTGCTGATGTCTACTAGATTGACCATAAGTTTGGATGTGCTGAACAGACCCCGAATCAATACAACAGTTGTAATATCTTTACGAATATAACGTACTGCGGTACGTTTGTTGATGAAGCCGGTATCCTCGTCGAGATCGCGAAAAAAATCATCGTCTTGTTTTTGGTCTTCAGTTGTTGATGTCATTAGCCGAAGGTGATAAACAATAATACGTTTAAGTATTGACCTAAATGAGTGAAATTGCAATTTTTAAGTGGCATAAATTTGCCGATCTGTTCAGCTATCAACAGCCTGTATTGTCGGCAAGGCGAGGGTTAGCGTGTATTTTTCAAATTATTATTGGCCAGCATGAATCAATTGTTTAAATATTTCTTTATTATCGGTTTGCTTTTAGTAGAGATTCAGTATTCTGTGTTTGCCGATGAAAAACAAAAAATAAGCATTGTTTTTTTAAGTCAGGAAAAGCAAGTGCCTGCTGCCTTGTCCAATCTTGATGTGTTTATTCAGCACAAAGGTCTTAAAGGTGCTGAAATGGCGATTGCGGATAATAATACGACAGGTCAGTTTACCGGGCAGCATTTTGAGTTGAGGCATGTCATTATTCCACTGGGTGAAAGTGTACCGGCGGCTTTTAAGCAGCATGCGGGCGATTCTGATTTGTTTGTCGTCAATGTGTCCGATAATCAACTGTTGAAATTGGCCGACCTGGATGAGGCTAAAACCAAGCTGATTTTTGATGCGGTCAGTCGGGCCGACGAGCTGCGGAATGAATTTTGCCGGGATAATGTGCTGCATATTTTGCCGAGTCGTGCCATGCGTGCTGACGCTTTGGCGCAATATATGTTAAAAAAACGCTGGCAGAAATGGTTTTTAGTGGTTGGGCCGACAGAAGATGATAAACGCTTTGCTCAGGCATTGCGACGCGCAGCGGAACGTTTTGGCATGGACATTGTTGCTGAAAAACAATGGCTGCACACCTATGATGCCAGGCGCACCGCACAATCAGATGTGCCGGTTTTTACCCAGGATGTCTCGGAATATGATGTTCTGGTTGTGGCCGATGAACAAGGGTTGTTTGGTGAATACTTCAGTTATCGAACCTGGTTGCCAAGGCCGGTTATCGGTACTCAGGGGCTGATTGCCACAGCCTGGCACAGAACCCATGAACAATGGGGGGCTGTGCAAATGCAGAACCGTTTCAAAGACTATGCCGGGCGCTGGATGGAGGAAGAGGACTACGGTGCCTATTTAGCCGTAAGAGCCATTGGTGAAGCGGCGACGCGCACACAATCGAATAAGGTTGGTGATTTAAAAGCCTATTTACTCAGTGATCAATTAGCCTTGCAAGGCTATAAAGGCCGGCCTTTGTCATTCAGACGCTGGAACGGGCAGCTACGGCAACCCGTTTTATTGGCGGCGGCTCGCTCTTTAGTGGCCGTAGCGCCTTTAGACGGCTTTTTACATCCTGAAACAGAGCTGGATAGTTTGGGCTATGATCAGCCCGAAACACGTTGTCATCTTGGAGAATAGCATGTTGAAGTACGTTGCAGGTATTTTAGGTTTGTTGTTAGCAGTCAATGCCGGGGCTGATACTGTTTATGTCACGCTGGAAAAAGATAATGCCTTAGCTGTCGTGGATGCCGAGGCGGGGGCATTGATAAAAACGGTTACAGTTGGTCAGCGTCCGCGCGGAATTTTGCTCAGCAAAGACGGCACACAGCTTTATGTGGCAACCAGTGATGACGATACCATTAAGATAATTGACGCTGAAACCTTGGCCGAAATTGGCCAGTTGCCTTCGGGAGAAGACCCCGAAACCTTTGCACAAAGTCCGGACGGCAGTTTATTGTATGTTTCCAACGAAGACGATAATCAGGTCACGGTTATCGATATTAAACAGCGCAAGGTCGTTGCGAGGATTCCTGTCGGTGTCGAGCCTGAAGCGGTAGCGGTAAGTCCCGATAACAAATGGGTGGTCAGCGCATCAGAAACCACCAATATGGTGCATTGGATCGACCCTGCAAGCCATCAGGTTGTCGCCAATACCCTGGTCGATCCGCGTCCGCGCGGTGCCAGCTTCAGTGCCGATGGTAAACAGCTTTGGGTAACATCAGAAATGGCAGGGAGTTTGATGATTATTGATGTTGCCAGCAAGAAAATCATCAAAAAACTGGCCCTCAGTATTCCAACGGTTACAGATGATAAAATACAGCCGGTCGGGGTAGTGATCGATGCCGCTCAGCAGTGGGCTTATGTCGCCATGGGGCCGGCTAATCGTGTCGCTGTGATCAATGCTCAAACGCTGGAAGTGGAAAAATTTCTGTTGGTCGGTCAGCGTGTCTGGAACCTGGCCTTTTCGCCCGATCAAAAGCGTCTCTATACAACCAATGGTGTCAGTAACGATATTTCGATTATTGATTTGGACGCACATAAAGTCATTAAATCCGTTGCGGTTGGGCGTTATCCTTGGGGCATCGTGTCAAGACCATGAAAAAGCCGGCGCTGGAGATTGAACAATTAAGTTTTGCCTACGGTAAAAAAAAGGCCTTGGATAATGTCAATTTGACGATCCAGCCTGCCGAATGCTGTGTCTTGTTAGGGCCGAACGGCGCCGGAAAAAGCACCTTATTTGCACTGATTACGCGACTTTATGATTGTCGTGAAGGGCGTATCGCCCTGTGCGGCTTTGACATTAAGCAGGAAAGTCTCAAGGCATTGGCAAAATTAGGCGTCGTGTTTCAACAGACGACATTAGATCCGGATTTAACCGTCCTGCAGAACCTGCGTTATCATGCCGCCTTGCATGGCATGAGTCGAAAACAGGCAGAACAGCGCATCAAGCAGGAACTGGAGCGGTTCGAAATGTATCATCGTCGCAAAGAAAAAGTTCGGCAGCTTAATGGCGGGCATAAGCGTCGTGTGGAGATTGCCCGAGCCTTATTGCACAAACCGCAATTATTATTGCTGGATGAACCGACTGTGGGCCTGGATATGCCGAGTCGACAAGGCATTGTTGAGCATGTGCATGCATTGGTGAAGGATGAAAAAATAGCCGTTTTATGGGCCACGCATTTGGTCGATGAAATTTATCCGGATGATAAGCTGGTGATTCTGCATCAGGGCAAGATTAAAGCTGATGGTGTGGTAAGCGAGGTGTTGCAAAAAACCGGCACCGACACCATTCGAGAGGCCTTCAGTCGGTTGACGGAGGGCATGGCGGCATGAGGATTTTACATTATTGGCGGGCATTGTCCGGCATTGTCAGCCGAGAAGTCTGGCGTTTTCTATATCAACGGGAACGCTTTATTGCTGCACTGGTCAGGCCGCTGGTCTGGCTGTTTGTGTTTGCCGCAGGCTTTCGCGCCGCATTGGGTATCGCCATCACGCCACCCTATGAGACCTATATTCTATACGAGGTTTATATCACACCGGGACTGCTCGGCATGATTCAGCTTTTTAACGGTATGCAAAGCTCATTGTCAATGGTATATGACCGCGAAATGGGCAGTATGCGCATACTGATGGTCGCGCCGTTGCCGCGTGGATTTCTGTTAATGGCAAAACTGGTGGCGGGCACGTTTGTGTCTATTTTACAAGCCTATGTGTTTTTGGGGATTGCCTGGCTGTATGGTATTCAACCGCCCTTGGTCGGCTTGCTCTGGGTATTTCCCGCTTTGGTTTTGTCTGGCATGATGCTGGGTGCGTTGGGCTTGTTGTTATCGTCGTTTATTAAGCAACTGGAAAACTTTGCCGGGGTGATGAATTTCGTGATTTTTCCAATGTTTTTTATGTCAACAGCCTTGTATCCTCTGTGGAAAATCAAAGAATCCAGCGAATGGCTGTATTGGATTGCTCAATACAACCCGTTTTCCCAGGCGGTTGAGCTCATCCGCTTTGCCTTATATGGACAATTAAATCAATATGCATTGATTTATACCGGCGCTGCCTTTGTTATTTTTATGCTGTTGGCCATTTTAGGCTATAACCCGTCTAAAGGCATGATGATGCGAAAAGGGCGCGGCTGATGCGTGTGGCGTCAGGCTTTAGCCCGTAGCGTAAATGTGACAGGGCCATCATTGATCAAGCTCACCTGCATATCGGCTCCAAACTGACCAAATTCAGTATTGGGGTAAACCATCTTCGCCCGTTGTTGCAGATAGTGGAATAATTCACGCCCTTTTTCTGGCGGTGCAGCTGAAGCAAAACTCGGGCGGTTACCTTTCTGTGTGTCTGCTGCGAGGGTAAATTGTGGAACCAACAGCAAACCACCATTTATATCACGCAGGCTCAGATTCATTTTGCCAAGTTCATCCGAAAAAATACGATAATTCAGAATGCGTTCTAATAAGCGGTCGGCCTGCTGTTCAGTATCATTTTTTTCAACAGCGACCAGCGCCATGATGCCTTGCTTGATGTTTCCGACGCAGTGCGAGTCAACTGAAACCTGGGCTTGAGTCACGCGTTGAATAATTGAAATCATGATGTTTTTAGAACTAGAATAAAATGTAAAGCTTGAAAAATAACATTAACACAATGACCAGTGCAATTTTATACATGAAAGGCTGGGCGTACCAAAAATTCGCTATGGTTTCTGCGGTGTAATGGTATTGATGTTTTATTTTTCCAATGAGTGTTGGCATTTTCCGCCACAACCAATACAAGGCATAAAGTCCTGCCGCACAACTTGAATAGAAAAAAACTAAGTGGCTTTGGAATTTGGTCAGGCCAAAACCATGCACCAGTAATTCTTCAAACAGGAAATCCAGGCCCTCGTATATATAGTGTAATAAAACAAAGATGTAATGGGCAATTTCATAGGGAAAATAAAAAAGCAACAGGAAGAGGGCTATTTTTAATAGCAGGCGTGTTAATGCGTTTTCATAAAATGCTTTTAATGCCATGTTCTAGTTTTTATGGAGGACTTAAATCTGAATTAAGAGCTGAAAAATAGCAGCGAGTTCAGTTTTAGTTCTAAAAATATTGAGATGTCTTCACGATATGAAGTATAGGTGTAAGCGACTTTTTGTTTAATGAAAATTGAACAAAAATATGCCATAATAACCGGTTCATTTTTTGTTGTGTTAATCACTGAGAGCCATGTCCGAAAGAAAAATTCTCGTTACCAGCGCATTGCCTTATGCCAATGGCCCTATTCATCTGGGACATTTGGTTGAATATATCCAGACCGACATTTGGGTTCGATTTCAGAAGCAGCGGGGGCATTGTTGTCATTACGTCTGCGCGGATGATACGCATGGCACGCCGATCATGTTGCGTGCCGATCGAGAAAACATCACGCCGGAGCAGTTGATCGCCCAGGTTGAAAAGGAACATCGTGCCGATTTTGACGACTTTGGTGTGGCTTTCGATCATTATCACAGCACTCATTCGCCTGAAAACAAAGAACTTTCAGCACTGATCTATACGCGATTACGCGATGCTGGACATATCAGCAAGCGCACGATTGTACAAGCGTATGATCCAGTGAAAAAAATGTTTCTTCCAGACCGCTTCATTAAAGGTGATTGTCCGAAATGTGGTGCTAAAGATCAATATGGCGACAGTTGTGAAGTCTGTGGCGCAACCTATTCGCCCACCGATTTGAAAAATGCGGTGTCAGTGGTTTCAGGCGAAAAACCTGTCGAAAAAGAATCGGAACATTTCTTTTTCAATCTGGCAGATTTCAGCGACATGCTGGCAGAGTGGGTTAATCAACCCGGCCATTTGCAACCGGAAGTACGGAATAAAATGGCTGAGTGGTTGGAAAATGGCTTGCAACAATGGGATATTTCCCGGGATGCGCCTTATTTTGGTTTTGAAATCCCGGATGCGCCAGGTAAATATTTTTATGTCTGGCTGGATGCGCCTATCGGTTATATGGCCAGTTTTAAAAAATTATGCGAACTGAAAGGCCTGGATTTCGATGATTATTGGGGTAAGGACAGCACGGCCGAGTTATATCATTTTATTGGTAAAGATATTATCTATTTTCATGCCTTGTTCTGGCCTGCCATGTTATACGGTGCCGGTTTCAGAACACCTAGCGCGGTGTGGGCGCATGGTTTTCTAACCGTCAATGGTGAGAAAATGTCCAAATCGCGGGGTACCTTCATCAAAGCCCGCACTTATTTAAATCATCTCAATCCTGAATATCTGCGCTATTATTTTGCCGCAAAGCTGACTGCTGGTGTCGATGACCTGGATTTGAATTTTGATGACTTCAGTCAACGGGTCAATTCCGACCTGGTCGGCAAAGTGGTCAATATCGCCAGCCGTTGCTCAGGATTTATCAAAAAACGCTTTGATAACACCTTGTCGGCTGAATGTGCCGAACCGGCATTATTTCAGCAATTTATTGATGCCAATGAGGTGATTGCCGAGTTGTATGAAAAACGTGAATTCGGCAAGGCCATGCGTGAAATTATGGCGCTGGCCGATAAGGCCAATCAATATATTGACGAGAAAAAACCCTGGATTATCGCTAAGGAAGAAGGTCGCGATGCCGAATTACATGCGATTTGTTCCATGGGGATTAACCTGTTCAGAGTGCTGGTTGCTTATCTAAAACCTGTATTGCCGGTGTTAGCAGGCAATGCCGAGCAGTTTTTGAATATCGAATCTCAGTTATGGCCTGCGACTGCTAAACCGTTACTGAATCATACTATCAATAAATTCAAACCTTTGATGACGCGGGTTGAACCAGACAAGATCGCGGCGATTATTGAAGATTCTAAAGAAAACCTGGAAAAAACAGCCGAAGCGCCGGTTAAAACGCACGAGCCTGTTGCCGAGAC
>CAYUAE010000027.1:0-17585 GCA_964442675.1 uncultured Methylomarinum sp. | reverse complement strand
AGGTATTGACTCATGGCTAAAGAAAAATTTGAAAGAACGAAGCCGCACGTAAACGTCGGCACCATTGGTCACGTAGACCATGGCAAAACAACATTGACCGCGGCGCTGACAAAAGTCATGGCGGACAAGATGGGTGGAGAAGCGAAAGCCTTCGACCAGATTGACAACGCGCCGGAAGAAAGGGAACGCGGAATCACCATTGCGACCTCACACGTGGAATACGAATCAGACAAGCGCCATTATGCGCATGTTGACTGCCCAGGTCACGCCGACTATGTTAAAAACATGATTACCGGTGCGGCACAAATGGACGGTGCGATTTTAGTCGTATCCGCTGCAGACGGCCCGATGCCACAGACACGTGAACACATCCTGCTGTCAAGACAAGTAGGTGTGCCTTACATCGTCGTATTTTTGAACAAAGCCGACATGGTTGATGACGAAGAGCTCATCGAGCTGGTTGAAATGGAAGTTCGTGAATTGCTCGATGCCTATGATTTTCCAGGTGATGACACGCCTATTATCGTCGGCTCAGCACTGAAAGCCTTAGAAGGTGATACCAGCGAAATCGGTGTTCCCGCCGTTGAAAAACTGGTTGAAGCGCTTGATGAATACATCCCAGAGCCAAAGCGTGCCGTTGACGGCCCATTCCTGATGCCGATTGAAGACGTATTCTCAATCTCAGGGCGTGGAACAGTTGTTACCGGTCGTGTTGAGCGCGGTATCATCAAAGTTGGTGAAGAAATTGAAATTGTTGGGATCAAAGAGACCCAAAAAACCACCTGTACCGGTGTTGAAATGTTCCGCAAGCTGCTGGATCAAGGTGAGGCGGGCGATAATGTTGGTGTCTTGTTAAGAGGTACCAAGCGTGAAGAAGTCGAACGGGGCCAGGTATTGGCGCACGTCGGCACCATTACGCCACACACCCATTTCAAAGCCGAAATCTACGTTCTGTCAAAAGACGAAGGTGGGCGTCATACACCATTCTTTAATGGCTATCGTCCGCAGTTCTACTTCAGAACCACAGACGTTACCGGTGCTGTTGAGTTGCCAGAAGGTGTAGAAATGGTAATGCCAGGCGATAACGTTACTGTAGAAGTTAAACTGATCGCGCCTATCGCGATGGAAGAAGGTTTACGCTTCGCGGTTCGTGAAGGTGGTCGCACAGTAGGTGCGGGTGTTGTTGCTTCAATTATCGAATAATATTGTTTTAACAAAAGAGCTGGTGTATAATTGCCAGCTCGTTCGGTTTTCTGAATAGGTCAGTGGCTCAATTGGTAGAGCAGCGGTCTCCAAAACCGCAGGTTGGGGGTTCGAGTCCCTCCTGGCCTGCCATTCAGTTAATTTTCTGAAATTCACTCCAAATAAAACTACATGAACGCACAGGCAGAAGATACGGCCGAATCGTCCGTACTTGATATACTTAAACATGTACTGGTTGCGGCACTGGTTGTTGGCGCAATTGGCGCTTTCTATTATTACTCCGAATTTTCGTTGCTCTACAGGGTTTTAGGTCTGGTTGCGGTTATGGCAATTTCCGCAGGTATTTTTTTGACGACAGCAGTTGGAAAAAGCCTGTGGGTGTTTATGCTTGAGGCAAAGCAAGAGGTTAGAAAGGTTGTTTGGCCTACCCGTGAAGAGACAATGAGAACAACCTTGCTGGTTTTTGGCATGGTCTTTATTGTAGGGTTTATTTTGTGGCTGCTGGATATGTTTCTGTTTTGGGGTGTTAAATTGCTGACCGGTCAGGGAGGCTGAGGATGGCGCTACGCTGGTATGTGGTTCATGCCTACACTAATTTTGAAAACAAAGTAAAGCAGGCGCTTGAAGAAAGAATCGAGCGAGAAGGGTTGCAGCAATACTTTGGTAAGATTTTGGTGCCGACTGAGGAAGTTGTCGAAATGCGGATGGGGCAGCAACGCAAGAGCGAGAGAAAGTTTTTTCCTGGCTATGTATTGGTGCAGATGGAGTTGACAGATGATACATGGCATTTGGTGCGGAATGTGCCGAGAGTGCTTGGTTTTATTGGCGGAACAACCGATAAGCCAGCGCCTATTTCAGATAAGGAAGCAAATGCTATTTTGAATCGGGTTGAAGAGGGTGTGAACAAACCTCGTCCGAAAGTGTTGTTTGAGGTAGGTGAAACAGTACGAATTATCGATGGGCCATTTAAGGATTTTAATGGCACAATCGAAGAAGTGAATTATGAAAAAAGCATGTTAAAAGTTTCGGTACTGATTTTTGGGCGAGCGACAACGGTAGAGCTTGACTTTAATCAGGTTGAAAAGCTTTAAGTATGTTTTTGTAGATGTCCCTGCCCTCAAAAGGGGCGGGGATTTTTGTATATGGGGAGCTGTAACGCGTTTGTACCCGGATGGAGTGAAACATGGCTAAAAAAATAGAAGCATATATTAAACTGCAGGTAAAAGCGGGTGAGGCAAATCCAAGTCCTCCGGTAGGGCCTGCTTTGGGTCAGCATGGCTTAAATATCATGGAGTTTTGTAAGGCGTTTAACGCGAAAACTCAGGATATGGAAAAAGGCATGCCGATTCCTGTCGTAATTACTGTTTATAACGATAAAAGTTTTACTTTTATTACAAAAACGCCACCTGCGTCGGTCTTGTTGTTAAAGGCTGTAGGGGCGGCGAAAGGTAGTGGTACGCCAAATACTGTTAAGATTGGTAAAGTTACACGCGAGCAGCTGGAAGAAATTGCCAATATAAAAATGCAGGATCTAAATGCGGCTGATATGGATGCGGCAGTCCGGATTATTGCTGGCAGCGCCCGTAGTATGGGCTTAGATGTGGAGGGCGTGTAAATGGCAAAGTTAAGCAAAAAAGCCAGGCTGATTAAAGAAAAAATTGACAGCAACAAACAGTACAGTATTTCAGAAGCTGTGAAGTTGTTGAAAGAATTCGCTTCCGACAAGTTTGACGAATCGATTGATGTTAGTGTCAATCTGGGTGTTGATCCTAGAAAATCAGATCAGAATGTTCGTGGGGCTTCGGTATTGCCACATGGTACAGGTAAAACTGTGCGCGTTGCTGTCTTTACGCAAGGGCCAAATGCCGATGCGGCTAAAGAAGCCGGTGCTGATATTGTCGGAATGGACGACTTGGCTGAACAAGTCAAAAAAGGCGAAATGGATTTTGATGTGGTGATCGCTTCGCCCGATGCTATGCGTGTGGTTGGGCAGTTAGGTCAGATTTTAGGGCCTAGAGGTTTGATGCCAAACCCTAAAGTAGGAACTGTTACGCCTGATGTGGCAACTGCCGTAAAAAATGCAAAAGCAGGGCAGGTAAGATTCCGCACAGATAAGGGTGGTATTATTCATTGTTCAGTCGGTAAGGCTTCGTTTGATGAAAAGGCGATTAAAGAAAATCTGGAGTTTCTGATTGCAGATCTTAAAAAAGCCAAGCCATCATCTGCGAAAGGTGTTTATCTGAAAAAGATTGCTTTGTCTTCGACGATGGGTCCAGGTCTATGTATTGATCAGGCGAGTCTCGAGGCATAAAAGATTTAGCAAGACTTTGGGTTGCCGGTTTTCTGGCAACCGTCAAAGACCGTAGGTGCGTAAAGCTTAATTTACCTACGCAGACGGAGGCTTTAACCGGGATTGACTGGTAAAGATCCGTATTGGGGTATCCAAAGGATACAAACACAAAAGTCCAGGATTTAGCCTGGAAAATGACCGGAGGTAAACTGTGGCATTAAAATTAGATGACAAAAAAGCCGTCGTCGAAGAAGTTGCTACAATCGCCGCTCAAGCTCATTCTGCCGTTGCTGCGGAATATCGTGGATTGACTGTAACCGAATTAACCGAGTTGCGGAGAAAAGCGAGAGAGACTGGCGTTTATCTGCGCGTGGTCAAGAATACATTAGCCAGACGGGCTTTAGAAGGCACAGAGTTTGAATGTATGAAAGATGGTCTGGTTGGACCATTGCTTCTTGCGTTCTCAATGGAAGATCCAGGCTGTGCAGCTCGCTTGATTGATGAATTCGCTAAAGAACATGACAAATTAATTCCTAAAATTGTTGCCATTGGCGGTCAGTTGTATGATGCATCTGAGCTTAAACGCCTGGCGGCATTGCCGACTTATGATCAGGCTATCAGCATGCTGATGTCGGTCATGAAGGCACCGGTTGAAAAATTTGTTCGGACTTTGGCTGAGCCACACGCAAAATTGGTACGTACAGTGGCTGCGATTAAAGATCAGAAAGAAGCGGCTTAAGCCTCTTTCAACCAGTTATTAACCAGAAATATTATTTAGAGGAAAAAAACATGGCACTTTCACAAGAAGAGATTCTGGAAGCGATTTCTAACATGACCGTTATGGAGGTCGTTGATCTGATCTCTGCAATGGAAGAAAAATTTGGTGTATCTGCAGCAGCAGCTGTTGCTGTTGCCGCGCCTGCGGCCGGTGGTGATGCCGGTGGTGCAGAAGAAAAGACTGAGTTTGATGTTGTAATGACTTCATTCGGTTCAAATAAGGTTGCAGTGATTAAAGCCGTTCGCGCAATTACAGGTCTGGGCTTGAAAGAGGCAAAAGAAGCCGTTGAAAGCGCACCGACTGTATTGAAAGAAGGCGTTAGCAAAGAAGAAGCCGAAGAAGTGAAAAAAGCACTGGAAGAAGCCGGTGCTCAAGTCGAAATCAAATAAAATTTGATTAGACCCAGGCATAAGCCTGATTAAGCAAGGGCTGGTGACATAACTGTCGCCGGCCTTTTGCCGTTTGCAAAGCAGCGGTAGTAAATAATTTTTGACCACAAGGTATGATAGCAATATGGCCTATTCTTTTACCGAAAAAAAGCGTATCCGGAATAATTTTGGAAAAAGTACCGAGGTACTTGAAGTTCCTTATCTGTTAGCCACACAAATCGATTCATATGCCAGTTTTTTGCAGTCGGGGGTTGATCCTGATAAACGTGAGAATCGTGGATTGCATGCGGCTTTTCTAGGGGTTTTCCCGATAGTCAGTCATTCGGGTTATGCGGTCCTGGAATATGTGAAATACAGATTAGGAGAGCCTGTTTTCGATGTAAAGGAATGTCAACAACGGGGAGCCACCTATGCTGCACCATTAAGGGTGTTGGTGCGATTAGTCATCTATGATAAAGATGCACCCGCCAGTGCGAAAGTTGTTAAGGATATCAGGGAGCAGGAAGTCTACATGGGCGAGCTGCCTCTGATGACTGAAAATGGTACCTTTGTCATTAACGGTACCGAGCGGGTTATTGTTTCTCAGTTACACCGATCTCCAGGTGTGTTTTTTGATCACGATAAAGGTAAGACGCATTCATCTGGAAAATTATTGTTCAATGCGCGAGTCATTCCTTATCGTGGGTCATGGCTGGATTTCGAGTTCGACCATAAGGATGCGGTCTATGTACGAATAGATCGTCGGCGTAAGATTCCTGCAACTGTATTATTGCGTGCCTTGGGGTATGACAACGAAGAAATGATCAAGATTTTCTTCGAAACCAATAAATTTACGCTGTCTGACGATAAAATCATATTTCATTTGGTTCCCGAGCGCCTCAGGGGAGAAATGTCGACTTTTGATATCAAGCATGATGGAAAGGTCATTGTTGAGGAAGGGCGCAGGATTACCGCCAGACATATTCGTCAGATGAATAAGGCCGGGATTACAGAAATTGAAGTGCCTAAAGAATATTTATATGGAAAGATTCTGGCGCATAATGTTATCGATGATGAAACCGGCGAATTGATTGCTAATGTCAATGATGAAATAACTGAAGAGCTATTAGATAAGTTGATAGAGGCCGGTGTTTCAGAAATTGAAACGCTTTATGTCAATGATTTGGATCGAGGCCCTTATATTTCCAATGCAATGGCGCTCGATTCAACAACAAACCGACTGGAAGCCTTAGTTGAAATTTATCGAATGATGCGTCCAGGTGAGCCGCCTACAAAAGAATCGGCAGAAAATTTATTCGAAAACCTGTTTTTTACAGAAGACCGATATGATTTATCGGCAGTAGGTCGAATGAAGTTTAATCGCCGTCTGGGCCGCGAAGAAATTGAAGGGCCTGGAACGCTGAGTAAAGAAGACATTATCGATGTCTTGAAAGAGTTAATCAAAATTCGTAATGGTCATGGCACGGTGGATGATATCGATCATCTGGGTAACCGCCGGGTACGGTCGGTCGGTGAAATGATCGAAAATCAATTCCGGGTTGGGTTGGTTCGTGTAGAGCGTGCGGTTAGAGAGCGTTTGACTTTGGCAGATTCTGAAGGCTATATGCCGCAAGAAATTATCAATGCCAAGCCGGTATCCGCTTCGGTCAAAGAATTTTTTGGTTCGAGTCAGTTGTCACAGTTCATGGATCAGAACAATCCTTTGTCACAGGTGACACATAAGCGAAGAGTTTCTGCATTGGGGCCTGGTGGTCTGGCGAGAGAGCGCGCTGGTTTTGAGGTGCGCGATGTACATACTACACATTACGGGCGGGTGTGTCCGATTGAGACACCTGAGGGGCCAAATATTGGCCTGATTAACTCATTGGCTGTTTATGCTAGAACCAATGAATATGGGTTTCTGGAATCACCTTATCGCCGGGTCGTCGATGGCTATGTCACCGATCAATGTGACTATTTGTCAGCGATTGAGGAAGGTGAGTTCGTTATTGCTCAGGCCAGTGTCAAAATTGATGAAAATGGCAAGCTGAAAGAAGGCCTGGTGTCTTGTCGTTACAAAGACGAATTTACATTAGCTTCTGCTGAAGATGTGCAATATATGGATGTTTCCTCCAAGCAGATTGTGTCGGTTGCAGCCTCCATCATTCCATTTTTGGAGCATGATGATGCTAACCGAGCCTTGATGGGGTCGAACATGCAACGGCAGGCGGTGCCGACCTTGCGTGCTGAAAAACCATTGGTCGGTACAGGAATGGAGCGCGTGGTTGCGAAAGACTCCGGCGTGGCCGTTGTCGCAACGCGGGGTGGTGTCGTTGAAACTGTGGATGCGGAAAGAATCGTTGTCCGGGTTAATGACAGTGAAACCATCGAAGGGGTGCCCGGAGTTGATATTTACAACCTGACTAAATATACCCGGTCAAATCAGAACACCTGTATCAATCAGAAGCCATTGGTTCAAACCGGCGATATTATCAATAAAGGTGATATTCTGGCAGATGGGCCGTCAACGGATATGGGCGAGCTGGCGTTAGGACAAAATATGCGTATCGCCTTTATGCCGTGGAATGGTTATAACTTTGAGGATTCAATCCTGGTGTCAGAGCGAGTCGTCAAAGAAGATCGCTTTACGACGATTCATATCGAAGAAAAAACCTGTGTGGCACGTGAAACCAAGCATAGCCCGGAAGAAATTACCGCCGATATTCCAAATGTCAGCGAAGAAGCCTTATCGAAACTTGATGAATCCGGGATTGTTTATGTCGGTGCGGAAGTGAAAGGTGGGGATATTCTGGTCGGTAAAGTGACGCCTAAGGGTGAAACCCAGTTAACGCCGGAAGAAAAGCTGTTGCGTGCAATTTTTGGTGAAAAAGCGGCCGATGTAAAGGATACCTCGCTACGTGTACCGGGCGGCGTTCGTGGTACGGTTATTGATGTTCAGGTTTTTACCCGGGATGGTGTCAAGAAAGATAAGCGGGCGCTGGAAATCGAAGAGCAGGAAATTCAGCGATACAAAAAGGACATTGATGAGCAACTGAAAATTGTCGAACAGGATATCTACAATCGTGTTGCGGATTTATTGCTTGGAAAAATTGCCGAAAAAGGTCCGGAAGGGCTGAAAAAAGGCGAAGAAATCAGCCAGGAGTATCTCGATGGACTGAAACAATCCGACTGGTTGAAGATCAAGACGCAGGATGAAGAGGTTAATCTGCAGTTAGAAAAGGTAACTGAGCAGATTGAACAACAACGCAAGGAATTTGAAGCCAAGTTTGAACAAAAGCGCAATAAGATCACAATGGGTGATGACTTGCCGCCGGGTGTTTTAAAAATGGTTAAAGTTTATCTGGCGGTTAAGAAACGAATTCAACCCGGCGATAAAATGGCAGGGCGACATGGTAACAAGGGGGTAATTTCCCAAATTGTACCGATAGAAGATATGCCTTACACCGAGGATGGTGATCCGATTGATATTTTATTGAATCCGCTCGGTGTGCCGTCACGGATGAACGTAGGACAGGTTTTAGAAACCCATTTAGGTTGGGCGGCAAAAGGACTGGGTGTGAAGATCGGAAAGATGCTGGAAGCGCAAGCTAAGGTTGCCGAAATTCGTGGATTTTTGGAAAAAATTTACAACAGCAGTGGTAAAAAAGAAGATTTAGATTCCTTTACGGATCAAGAAATTCTGGAAATGGCGAAAAACCTGGTCGATGGTGTGCCGATGGCGACACCGGTATTCGATGGGGCGAGTGAGGACGAAATTCGTGCCATGTTGCGATTGGCGGATTTGCCGGAGTCGGGGCAGACAACATTATATGATGGCCTGACGGGGGAACCGTTTGAGCGTAAGGTTACCGTTGGCTATATGTATATGCTGAAGCTGAATCATCTGGTCGATGACAAAATGCATGCTCGATCAACAGGGCCGTATAGTCTGGTGACTCAGCAACCGTTAGGTGGTAAAGCGCAATTTGGTGGTCAGCGATTCGGAGAAATGGAGGTCTGGGCATTAGAGGCGTATGGTGCAGCCTATACCTTACAGGAAATGTTGACTGTGAAGTCCGATGATGTCACCGGTAGAACACGAATGTATAAAAATATTGTCGATGGTAATCTGACGATGGAAGCCGGTATGCCGGAATCCTTTAATGTATTGGTCAAAGAGATTAAGGCTCTAGGTATCAATATTGAATTGGAACAAGATTGATTGTTTTAATGAGTGTCGGGATTTCGGTTGATTACAGCTTGCAAACAGAGAGGGTAAGCTCTTGAAAGATTTAATGAATTTCTTAAAGCGTCAAAGTCGTAGTGAAGAGTTTGACATGATTCGTATAGGTTTGGCTTCCCCGGATATGATCCGGTCATGGTCTTTCGGTGAGGTAAAAAAGCCTGAAACGATTAACTATCGCACATTTAAACCTGAGCGTGATGGCTTGTTCTGCGCAAAAATTTTCGGTCCGGTCAGTGACTATGAGTGCTTGTGCGGCAAATACAAACGCCTGAAATATCGTGGTGTGA
Source organism: uncultured Methylomarinum sp. (assembly GCA_964442675.1). GTDB lineage: Bacteria > Pseudomonadota > Gammaproteobacteria > Methylococcales > Methylomonadaceae > Methylomarinum. The sequence goes on along the minus strand of CAYUAE010000027.1, from coordinate 8,413 downwards.
TCTGTGAAAAATGTGGCGTCGAGGTCACCTTGTCTAAGGTTCGTCGTGAGCGGATGGGGCACATTGACCTGGCCAGCCCGGTTGCGCATATCTGGTTTTTGAAATCATTACCGTCTCGGATCGCATTGTTGCTGGATATGACATTGCGCAGCATTGAGCGGGTTTTATATTTTGAATCCTACGTCGTCCTGGATCCAGGAATGACGCCTCTGGAAAGAGGGCAATTGCTGACAGATGAAGAATATCTGGAAGCGGTTGAGGAACATGGTGATGATTTCGATGCCAAGATGGGTGCCGAAGCGATTTATGATCTCTTGAAATCGATTGATTTGAAAGAAGAGGTCAAGATGTTGCGGGAAGAAATTAACGCAACAAAATCAGATACCAAAATTAAAAAATTCACTAAACGACTGAAGGTTATTGAGTCTTTATTGAATTCAAATAATCGCCCTGAGTGGATGATTATGACGGTCTTGCCGGTATTGCCACCAGAGTTGCGTCCGCTTGTGCCATTAGATGGTGGCCGGTTTGCGACATCTGATTTGAATGATTTGTATCGTCGGGTCATTAACCGGAATAATCGTTTGAATCGTTTGCTGGACCTGAATGCGCCAGATATTATCGTGCGTAATGAAAAGCGCATGCTGCAGGAGTCCGTTGATGCGTTACTGGATAATGGTCGACGTGGTCGCGCCATAACCGGTACTAATCGTCGGCCTTTAAAATCGCTTGCTGATATGATCAAAGGCAAGCAAGGTCGCTTCAGACAGAATTTGCTGGGTAAACGGGTCGATTACTCGGGACGTTCGGTTATTGTGGTTGGGCCAACTCTGCGATTACATCAATGTGGTTTGCCCAAGAAAATGGCTTTGGAATTATTTAAGCCGTTTATCTTCAGCAAGCTGCAGTTAAGAGGTTTGGCAACGACGATTAAAGCAGCCAAGAAAATGGTCGAGCGGGAAGGCGCCGAGGTTTGGGATATTCTCGAGGAAGTGGTCAGAGAACATCCGGTTTTATTAAATCGCGCACCTACACTGCATAGGCTGGGTATTCAGGCATTTGAGCCCACCTTGATTGAAGGTAAGGCGATTCAATTGCATCCACTGGTGTGTAGTGCTTTCAATGCCGACTTCGATGGCGACCAGATGGCGGTTCATATTCCACTGGCCATTGAAGCGCAGCTCGAAGCACGTACTTTGATGATGGCGACAAACAATATTTTGTCGCCTGCCAATGGTGAGCCGGTTATCAACCCATCGCAAGACGTCGTATTGGGGCTTTATTTTATCAGTCGTGAAAAAGTCAATGCAAAAGGCGATGGTTCTTATTTTGCCGATGCGGATGAAGTCGTTAAGGCGTTGGATCATCGTGCGGTTGAGTTGCAGAGTAAAATCCTGCTACGGGTGCATGAAAAGCTGATACAGCCTGACGGCAGTTTTGAGAGCAGTGTCAAGCGCTATGAAACTACGGTCGGGCGTGCCTTGATTTGGCAAATAGTACCGGAAGGCATGCCATTCGACATTGTCAATGTCGATATGACCAAAAAGAATATATCGAGGTTGATTAACTTCAGTTATCGCTATTTAGGCATTAAACAGACGGTTATCCTGGCTGATAAGCTCATGTATTTAGGTTTCCGATGGGCGACGCGTTCCGGTGTTTCATTTGGTATCGAAGATATGGTGATACCTGAGAAAAAAGCCGAAATCATACGCAACGCCGAGGCCGAAGTCCGTGAGATTCAAAGTCAATATGCATCGGGTTTGGTGACAGATGGTGAGCGATATAACAAAGTTATCGACATCTGGTCGCATGCAAACGAGCAAGTTGCTCGCGTGATGATGGAAGGCTTGGGTGAAGAAGAGGTCGTTGATAAGGATGGGAACGTCGTTAAACAGAAATCATTCAACTCAATCTTCATGATGGCCGAATCTGGGGCGCGGGGTTCGGCGGCTCAGATTCGGCAGCTGGCCGGGATGCGTGGGTTGATGGCCAAGCCAGACGGTTCGATTATCGAAACGCCTATTACGGCAAATTTCCGTGAAGGCCTGGATGTATTGCAGTACTTTATTTCAACGCACGGTGCGCGGAAAGGTTTGGCTGATACGGCACTGAAAACGGCGAACTCAGGTTATTTGACGCGGCGCTTGGTTGATGTCGCTCAGGATTTGGTGATTTTCGAACAGGATTGCGGGACGCAGAATGGATTGACAATGTCGCCGATCATTGAGGGTGGGGATGTTGTTGAACCATTGTCAGAACGTGTCTTGGGTCGTGTCGTCGTCAATGATGTGATGTCAGCCGATGGGTCTGAAGTCATTATTCCTGCTGGAACGATGATCGATGAAAACCTGGTGGCTGTGCTTGAAGAAAACAGCATAGATCAGTTACTGGTCAGATCCATTATTACCTGTGAAACTCGTCACGGCGTTTGTGCAAAATGTTATGGACGTGATTTAGGGCGCGGACATCTGGTGAATATTGGGGAAGCTGTTGGTGTGGTTGCCGCACAATCTATTGGTGAGCCGGGTACTCAGTTAACCATGCGTACATTCCATATTGGTGGAGCGGCCTCAAGAGCTGCAGCTATCAGTAATGTTCAGGTCAAGCTGGATGGAACGATTAAACTGACCAATATGAAAACGGTTCGTAATAGAGACGGTCAGCTGGTTGCGGTATCACGTTCTGGTGAAATCGGGATTATTGATGCTTACGGTCGTGAGCGGGAGCGATATAAGGTGCCTTATGGTGCGGTAATCACTGTCGATGATGGTAAACAAGTGTCGGCGGGTGATATTATCGCTAGCTGGGATCCGCATACGCATCCTGTAATAACCGAAGTGCAAGGGTTTGTTGAGCTCAAAGATTTCATCGATGGGGTTACGGTACAAGAACAAACTGATGAAGTAACGGGCTTAAGTTCCAAGGTGGTTATCGATCCAAAACAACGGAGTGCGGCTGGCAAGGAATTGCGACCTATGGTCCGTTTGGTCGATGAGCAGGGTAATACCATTAATTTGCCTGGAACAGATATTCCTGCACAATACTTTTTACCAGCTGGTGCGATTGCCAGCATCAGTGATGGCGGTGAGGTTCAGGTCGGTGATGTATTGGCCAGAATTCCACAAGAATCAAGTAAAACACGTGATATTACCGGGGGTCTGCCTCGTGTAGCCGATTTATTTGAAGCGCGGAAGACAAAAGATCCTGCGATTTTGGCCGAAGCGACAGGGATTGTTTCGTTTGGTAAGGAAACTAAAGGTAAGCAGCGTATTATTATTACCGATAAAGAAGGTGAACAATATGAAACGCTGATTCCAAAATGGCGACACATCACAGTGTTCGAAGGGGAGTTCGTCGAAAAAGGCGAGACGATTGTTGAAGGTGAGTTGACGCCACATGATATTTTAAGATTGCGTGGTATAGAAGAGCTTGCGGTCTATCTGGTCAAGGAAATTCAGGATGTATATCGTCTGCAGGGTGTAAAAATTAACGATAAGCATATTGAGGCGATTATTCGTCAGATGTTGCGGAAAGTTGAAATTACCTCGGTTGGTGATAGTGATTTTGTAAAAGGTGAACAGGTCGAGCGTGGCACTGTCAATGCCATTAATGAACAGCTTGAGAAAGAAGGCAAGATTCCTGCAACCTATGAATCTGTATTGCTGGGAATCACGAAGGCGTCATTGGCAACAGAGTCCTTTATTTCTGCGGCCTCATTCCAGGAAACGACACGCGTTCTGACAGATGCCGCGGTTCGGGGTATTGCTGATCACTTATATGGATTAAAAGAAAATGTGATTGTTGGGCGATTGATTCCTGCGGGTACTGGATTGGCTTATCATGAGCAACGACGGAAAAAACGTTCTGCCGATGCAAAAATGGAGGCGGAAAATGTCGCTAAAAAAGTCGATACAGGTGAGGTTGAAGAGGCATTGAAACAAGCCCTGAACACAGAGTAGTAAATTTTGAAAAAATTGGCTTGACCTGGGTAGGGTTTAGGTTTAATATACTCTGCTCACATAAGCCAATTAGCTTAGGCTGGATACAGGGGAACCGCTGTGCGCATGTAGAGCGGTTCCTTTTGTTTTCTGGCAGAATAAATTTTATATCGGAGTAATTAAGATATGGCCACGATCAATCAATTGGTTCGTAAGCCTCGCGCTAAAAAAATTGAAAAAAGCAAGGTGCCTGCTTTAAAAGCCTGTCCTCAAAGACGCGGCGTATGTACGCGGGTTTATACCACAACACCAAAAAAACCTAACTCGGCGTTGCGTAAAGTGGCGAGAGTGAGGTTGACCAGTGGATTTGAAGTGAGTAGCTATATTGGTGGTGAAGGGCATAATCTTCAGGAGCACTCGGTGGTGCTGATTCGAGGTGGTCGTGTAAAGGATTTGCCTGGTGTGCGCTATCATGTGGTGCGGGGTGCTCTGGATACGTCGGGTGTTGAAGCAAGAAGAAATGGTCGCTCCAAGTATGGCGCAAAAAGACCTAAAAGCTAAGGGTTGAGATAATGTCAAGAAGAAGAGTCGCGGCAAAAAGAGATGTAATACCTGATCCACGCTTTGGCAGTGAGATGCTGACCAAGTTTATGAATATGGTGATGCGTGATGGTAAAAAATCTGTGGCGGAAAAAATCGTATATGGTGCATTAGACACCATTGCTGAAAAAGGGCATGAAGAGTCGCTAGAGGTATTATCAAAGGCGCTTGAAAATGTGCAGCCACGAGTGGAAGTTAAGTCAAGACGGGTAGGTGGTGCCACCTATCAGGTGCCGGTAGAGGTTCGCCCATCTCGCAGGGTGGCTTTGTCTATGCGTTGGTTAATTGATGCGGCGCGTAAGCGAAACGAAAGAACAATGGCTGCAAAGCTGGCGGGTGAATTGTTAGATGCTTTTGAAGGGCGAGGTTCTGCGGTTAAGAAGCGTGAAGATACGCACCGTATGGCAGAAGCGAATAAGGCGTTTTCGCATTATCGCTGGTAGAGGGTTGAGAGGTTTTTGTGGCGCGTAAAACACCTATAGAACAGTATCGTAATATAGGCATAATGGCGCATATTGATGCTGGAAAAACCACGACAACTGAAAGAATACTGTATTACACAGGGGTTTCGCACAAGATTGGCGAGGTTCATGATGGTGCGGCCACAATGGATTGGATGGAGCAGGAGCAGGAAAGAGGGATTACGATAACATCGGCTGCGACAACCTGTTTTTGGTCAGGGATGGCGGGTCAGTATCCTGTGCATCGTATCAACATAATAGATACGCCTGGCCATGTGGATTTTACGATCGAAGTTGAGCGGTCGCTGCGGGTTTTGGATGGTGCATGCGCTGTTTTTTGTGCTGTTGGTGGGGTTGAGCCTCAGTCCGAGACGGTGTGGCGGCAAGCAAATAAATATAAAGTACCCCGGCTGGTCTTTGTAAATAAGATGGATCGATCGGGTGCGGATTTTTATCGAGTTATAGCTCAGATAAGAGAACGCTTAGGTGCAAATCCGGTTCCAGTTCAATTACCGATTGGTTCTGAGGATGCATTTGCAGGTGTTATTGATTTGCTTAAAATGAAGGCGATCTATTGGCATGATGCTGATAAGGGGGCTTCATTTGAAGAGAAAGAAATTCCGGAAGATCTGGCGGCAGTAGCGAGCGAGTGGCGCGAGAATTTGATGGAAAGTGCTGCAGAGGCAAATGAAGATCTGATGGATAAATACCTTGAAGAAGGTGTTTTGTCAGAGGCAGATATACGGAAAGGGCTTAGGCTGTTAACTTTGGCAAATGAGGCTGTGCCTGCTTATTGTGGGTCAGCTTTTAAGAATAAAGGTGTGCAAAGCCTGTTAGATGGCGTCATTGAATATCTGCCGTCACCGATTGATGTACCCCCAATTAAGGGGCATAAGGAAGATTCGGATGAAGTTGTCGTGTGTCCGGCAAGTGATGATGCGCCATTTGCGGCATTAGCTTTTAAGATAGCGACGGATCCTTTTGTTGGGAGTCTGACTTTTTTTAGGGTCTATTCGGGGGTCTTGAATTCGGGTGAAGCTGTATATAACTCGGTAAAAGGCAAACGTGAACGAATCGGTCGCTTAGTGCAGATGCATGCGAATAGCCGGGAAGAAGTAAAAGAAGTCAGGGCAGGCGATATTGCAGCTGCAATTGGTCTGAAAGATGTTACAACAGGTGATACGCTCTGCGACGCGTCTAATTCTGTAATTTTGGAAAAAATGGATTTTCCAGAGCCGGTGATCTCGGTTGCGGTAGAGCCAAAAACGCAAGCGGATCAGGAAAAAATGAATGACGCCTTGGCGAAGCTGGCAAAGGAAGATCCATCTTTCAGGGTGCATACGAACGAAGATTCCGGGCAAATCATTATTTCCGGAATGGGCGAGCTTCATTTGGAGATCATTGTTGATCGTATGCAAAGGGAATTTGGTGTTAAAGCATCAGTTGGTGCACCACAGGTTTCGTACAGAGAAACGATAAAGAAATCTGTAGAGGCAGAAGGGAAGTTTATAAGGCAGTCGGGAGGGCGTGGGCAGTATGGACACGTCTGGTTAAGGCTGGAGCCTTTGGAGAGAGGCGCTGGGTATGAATTTGTCAATGAAATAGTCGGCGGGGTTGTTCCTAAAGAATATATTCCTGCAATTGACAAAGGTGTACAGGAACAGATGGAAAATGGTGTGCTTGCCGGTTTTCCTGTGGTAGATGTAAAGGTTAGTTTGTTCGATGGGTCATATCATGATGTCGATTCGAATGAAATGGCTTTCAAAATAGCAGGATCTATGGCTTTCAGGGATGGGGCGAAGGCTGCGAATCCGGTAATACTTGAGCCGATTATGAAGGTTGAAATAGTAACACCGGAGGAATATATGGGGGATGTTGTCGGCGATATAAATAGACGTCGCGGGATGATCCAGGGTATGGATGATTCTCCAGCGGGAAAGACTATACATTGCGAAGTACCGCTGGCTGAAATGTTTGGTTATGCAACTGATTTACGCTCAGCGACTCAAGGGCGGGCAACATACAGTATGCAGTTTGAAAAATATAGTGAAGCACCTGCAAATGTTGCGGAAGCGATTATAGAAAAAGTATCTTAACTCTTTATTTATTATAGGTATTGACTCATGGCTAAAGAAAAATTTGAAAGAACGAAGCCGCACGTAAACGTCGGCACCATTGGTCACGTAGACCATGGCAAAACAACATTGACCGCGGCGCTGACAAAAGTCATGGCGGACAAGATGGGTGGAGAAGCGAAAGCCTTCGACCAGATTGACAACGCGCCGGAAGAAAGGGAACGCGGAATCACCATTGCGACCTCACACGTGGAATACGAATCAGACAAGCGCCATTATGCGCATGTTGACTGCCCAGGTCACGCCGACTATGTTAAAAACATGATTACCGGTGCGGCACAAATGGACGGTGCGATTTTAGTCGTATCCGCTGCAGACGGCCCGATGCCACAGACACGTGAACACATCCTGCTGTCAAGACAAGTAGGTGTGCCTTACATCGTCGTATTTTTGAACAAAGCCGACATGGTTGATGACGAAGAGCTCATCGAGCTGGTTGAAATGGAAGTTCGTGAATTGCTCGATGCCTATGATTTTCCAGGTGATGACACGCCTATTATCGTCGGCTCAGCACTGAAAGCCTTAGAAGGTGATACCAGCGAAATCGGTGTTCCCGCCGTTGAAAAACTGGTTGAAGCGCTTGATGAATACATCCCAGAGCCAAAGCGTGCCGTTGACGGCCCATTCCTGATGCCGATTGAAGACGTATTCTCAATCTCAGGGCGTGGAACAGTTGTTACCGGTCGTGTTGAGCGCGGTATCATCAAAGTTGGTGAAGAAATTGAAATTGTTGGGATCAAAGAGACCCAAAAAACCACCTGTACCGGTGTTGAAATGTTCCGCAAGCTGCTGGATCAAGGTGAGGCGGGCGATAATGTTGGTGTCTTGTTAAGAGGTACCAAGCGTGAAGAAGTCGAACGGGGCCAGGTATTGGCGCACGTCGGCACCATTACGCCACACACCCATTTCAAAGCCGAAATCTACGTTCTGTCAAAAGACGAAGGTGGGCGTCATACACCATTCTTTAATGGCTATCGTCCGCAGTTCTACTTCAGAACCACAGACGTTACCGGTGCTGTTGAGTTGCCAGAAGGTGTAGAAATGGTAATGCCAGGCGATAACGTTACTGTAGAAGTTAAACTGATCGCGCCTATCGCGATGGAAGAAGGTTTACGCTTCGCGGTTCGTGAAGGTGGTCGCACAGTAGGTGCGGGTGTTGTTGCTTCAATTATCGAATAATATTGTTTTAACAAAAGAGCTGGTGTATAATTGCCAGCTCGTTCGGTTTTCTGAATAGGTCAGTGGCTCAATTGGTAGAGCAGCGGTCTCCAAAACC
>CAYUAE010000026.1:0-18462 GCA_964442675.1 uncultured Methylomarinum sp. | reverse complement strand
TGGATCACTTAATCAAAAATCCCAGCCAAATATTTGTGACTGAAGATGATGGCGGCCTAAAATGCATTGACGTAATTGATGCAGAAAACAACAAGCACATCGCCAGACTCAAAGAAATATTAAAATTACCGCCCGCTTAAAGCCAACTTCGCTTGCCTTGGCTTTTCTGGCTGAGGCAGGCAATTTCAGTTTCGTAGAAAAGTAAACACTGAGGACAAAAGGGCCCGGTCTTTGATTTATGAGTTCGGGCTAATACTCCTTTATATACTACCAAAACACCCGTAATTCACGTTTAATCTGCTCAAATTCATACAGATAGGGCTTGGCGACATCATGATTGGCGGCGACGACGATAAGGTCGTGGGAAAATACCGAGGTGTTGTACCAGTTAAAACTGCCATCGATCACAATATGCTCATCAATAATGCAATATTTAGAATGAATCGGTGAATAAGGTACCGGGTGATCATCTTGTCCATAAACCAGGCCAATCGGAATATTGACATGCTTCAAACGCTGTATGGCAGGCAACAATGGTCGCTTTAATTCTTCATCCATACTGCGCTCTACCCCGATTTTACCTTCCCGCGCCAAATGGCCGTTCAGCAACAGCTCGACATGAACACCGCGATGCCAAGCCGCAATCAAGGCGTCGATGACGCTGTCATGATGATCGCCGCGTAATTCACCGATCAGAAACAGACAAATACGGATTTGATATTTGGCACGGTGAATCTCGGCTAAAATAGCCTGATGCGGCCGGTAAGCCTGGCCATTGAGCAGAGTATGCCGCCCAAAAGTGTACAACAGATTGAAATGGCTCAAAGGGTCAATACCGTATTTTTGAATCACCCCGCCCCGCTGACTTTGAAAAATATTGTCCAACAAACGGCACACACCTTCAGAATGAAATGTCATGCCCGATTCCCAATTTGCCCACCAGCGATCGAAGGTAATATTGAATGAACCCATGATGCAATCCTGATCATTAAAAATAATGAATTTGGTATGCATATCCGGCTCGACTTCGATCAAATGATGCTTGGTCGTGCAGAACACCCCTAACAACTCGACCCGCGATTGTTTCAAGCGGGCATAGGTCGCGCTGTTGGTCATGGTCATCTTGCGCCAATCGACGATACATTGCACAAAAACGCCCTGCTCGCTGGCGTGAATCAGGTGATTGATAAAATCATTGTCGTCGATACAATCGACACTGACCTTGATGGTGCAAAATCTGTCGGGCTGCTGGTGTTTGGCCTGGATGGTTTTGTCAATATGATCATGAATAAAGCGTTTGGGGTGAAAGGGATGAAAGGGAAGGCCTTTGGTAAATTTAGGCACCAGATGCAGAGATTCAAAATGCCGGTTATACCAGTCCACATCACTTTGCAACTGCCCGGCATCGACTTCATAGCTTCGGTAATGATTGGGGGTGGCCCATTCCTCATTGATATGCCGCTGCTGAGGATAGGCATCTTGTAACTGATACCAATCCATATAAATGTATTCTTTTTCTGAAGCGATCGAATGTTCACCAATATGCACGATAAAGGCAATTTTGATGCAATTGATCCAGCCGAAATGTTTTGAATGGGGGTACACATAAAAATCACGCGTGCTGCGCTTGTGCCGGTCCCATTCCACGGCATAGGGGTCGGTATCGACGATATAGGTTTCACAGACCCCTTGATCCCGATACACTTTCAGAATAACTTTCAGGTTACAGGATACGCCATGAAACATATCGAACTCTATTTTTCCCCAACGAATATCAAACGTATCTTTGAAATCATTGATACGCTGAAAATAGCCGCCAAGCTGACCAAAAACGGGACGGGCATAGTGTTCAGCTGTTTGCATAGTTAATCCTCTTTCCTGGCTTTATTTTTAGATTGCGTTACCCCATGCCTGAGCGCCGAAGCCGTTTGAATATTCGGCTCGAAGCGGAATAAATAGCCGATATGATCCGACACCCGGCCATAGTCGTGTTCGGTAAACAACGTGGTGGCCGACGTGCATTCAAGTTCATGGCCACGGTTGGCAAACACAAAATCGATTCGATAATCATCGCTCAAATAATCCCCCCAATGCGCATCATCAACCCGAAATCGTTGTGCCGACAACCCCTGCTGATTGGCTTGTAAATACTGGTCTTCATAACCATAATGCTGCACCACCAACCGATAACCTTCAGAGCCGGCGGCCACATTGAAATCACCGCAGAGCAAATTTGCTTTCAGCCCTTTTGAACGCGCTTGGCAGGCCCATTCATGCAAACGCCCGAATTGTTCAGAAAAACCGTTTTCCCACCAGCTTAAATGCACGGAGAACACCTGAATCAAGCCCATATACGGGACTTTGAGCCATGCCTTCACCGCTTTTCGCGCATGAATGTTGTACGGGTCCTGCGATTCGGAAACATAGCGCCCTTCCGGTTCTATCAGCGGATAACGACTTAACAGCGCAACGCCTTCCCGGTATCGATCGAAGCCTAAATGCGACCAGTCGTAAAACAAATGCAGCGGCACTTTCAGTCGCTGATTGATGATATTAGCCGCATTCGATGGCCAATCGCCTTGCCCATCATTCCAGTTTTCGGCCACTTCCTGAAAACACACGACATCGATCTGCAGCTCATCTATCGCACGCGCGATAGTAGCAAACTTTTCATCCTGCTGTTGCTCCTGATAACAATGCAAATTGAGAATCAACAACGACAAAGGCTTGTGGCTGATAACATAATTATGCCCTGCATTGTTATCCCAAACTGTTTCCGCCTTGCCCTGGCAGGCAATGCTGTACTGCACTCGGAAATGGCGTCCTGTCCGTAACCTGGCCGTCCACACCTGAACACCATATTGGTTAGGGTTGCGTGCATTGCTGTGGCATAGTTTATCCCAATACAACACAGCGCTATGGGCATCGGTTTTTCTGAGGCTTTGCCAATCATCCACGCTCCAGTGAACCTGCACCCGCTGTGGCTGCAATGAGGTATTGACCAGCACCCTCAATTCCAGGCTTTTCTGGCCGGGCTGTAACCGATTCTGGCTGACAATATGGGCAATTTTACGCCCATGGCCGAGCAGGAAACCTGAATCCGCATCACTGTGATAATTCAAACCATTCCGGTTGTCCCAGTATTCCCGCCCCTCACATCGCAACCTGAGGCCAAACTCAATATTCCCCGGCAAGGGCGTCGTCTCCGTGGCAGAAAACAGCATTTGCGCCTGCCAACACTCAAGCCCTGCATGCCACTGACGCTGAAAAGCTGCCGGACAGCTCTGCCATTCCCCCGACTCGCCCGCCCAAATAACCTCTACCTGTTTATGAAAGCCTAAGTTTTCGACTTCAATATAAAATGTCAGTTGTTGCTGCGGCCGCCGTTTTTTACGGCTGATGATATTTTCAACGGCAAGTAATGCAATTTCGCTCATATACGCCTCCTGCGACTGAAGCCGCGGCTACAAATTATTCGTACTGACGAAAATCCAGCGTTGGAAAAATATCATCCATAATTTCCAATGCTGCGACATAACGCGCATCCAGACGATTCTTCTGCAAGCCATCCAATAAATAATTAAATCGCGCCAGATGATCTTCCAATTGTTTGTTAGCGTATTCGCGCGTGGTACCGGCCGTTAACATAAAAGACCAATCCGAAGCCTGCGCCAATAATAAAGAGCGCAAGGCCTGATTGACAGCCCGCTCTTGCAAATCGGTCAACTGCACCGTTTTCAAATCCTTGATCAATTTTTCCAGCATCTCGGCGGCTTGATGCAAACATGGATAAATCCAGTCATTGCTATCGTTTATCCAATATCGATAGGCGCCTTGATGCCCCCAGCTTGAATCGGCCGGCCGCAGTGTTTGCAAGGTATCGTGCGTCGCCAGATAATCTTCGCAGGACTCTGGCTGTAGCGCATATTTTCCAGATGCCGCCAAACGCAAAACCTGCTCCAGCCATAACGGGCCTTCATACCACCAATGCCCGAACAACTCAGCATCAAACGGCGCCACCATCATCGGCGCTCGTCCCAGCTGCCGACTCAAGCGGGTAATGTGCTGTTGCCGCTGATGCAAAAAATCTTCGGCGTGCTGCTGTGCTTTTTTCATCGCCTGCTCTGGATCATACCACTGTTTGGTCTCGGTATTGCCGGTAATACGATGATACTTAAGCCCTATATGGCCTGGAATTCTGTCTTTTGGGATAAATTCCGCTAAATAATCCGGCGCTAATTCATAGCCCATATCGCGATGAAATTCCCGATAATCGGCATCCCCCGGATAACCTTCATCTGCACTCCACACATGCTTCGAACACAGTGGATCGCGTGCAAACGCCACCACGCCGTTGCCGCAATCCACCGGCGCATAAACACCATTCAGTGGTTTTTCATCCGCACCTTCCAGCGCATGACTATCGACAAAAAAATACTGGACGCCGCACTCTGCCAATACCTGTTCAAGCCCGGCATAAAAACCGCATTCCGGCAACCAGAAACCATCAGGCTTAAAACCAAATACCTGTTGAAACGTGTCAAGCCCAATCCGAACCTGATTGCGAACCGCCAACGCATTCTGTCGCAACAACGGCAAAAAACCATGCGTTGCCGCCGTCGTGATAAGACAAAGGCCACCGCTTTGCTGATGACGCTTGAATTGCGCCAGGATATCGCCTGCACAGGCATGATACAGCTGACTGAGTTGCTGTAATTGCTGTCGATAATGCAGCGCGATACGCTGGACCTCCGGCTGCCCCAAAGTACGCCTGATTTCGGCTTCGATCAACTGCTGCCGGGTCAATAAATAACGCCGATAACGCTGCTTCAATAAATCGCTCTGCAACAAGGTCATCAGCGTCGGTGATAAAGAAAGCGTCAAACGATACGCGACCCCATCAGCCTGCAAACGATCTAACATCGCCAGAAGCGGCAAATAACAGTCGGTTATCGCCTCGAACAACCACGCTTCTTCCAGAAAATCCTCATATTCCGGATGATGCACATAAGGCAAATGCGCATGTAAAACAATATTCAAACCCGCCAACGCCATCGTTATAATCCTTGCCCCGAATGATTGAGGGTCGTCATCGTATCACCCGGCATATCCAGTTGTCCGCCTGGAATCTCTGCAAAAGCCGGCTCGACACAGACAGAATCCAGCACGCTATGAAACTGATTGTCCTCCTCGAACCAGCCGATCGAGACGTGGCAGCCACTGTTTTCAAACGCTGCAGGTAACACAATATCTATTTTTTGCGGTGGAGAGTCAGCCGCCTGGGGACGAAAAAAAACCGCCTCAGGCCGCGTTGCATCAGTCGAGGACAATTTGACAACCGGCGTCTTATCCGCAACAGCTTCCGGCAAACGCCAATACACATGCAAATGCCCGGCATCGACCGGCATCACGACGCATACGGGTTCTGCATGGTTGACGCAGTGGGCAACAGGACGATACTGGCACAGGATCGATTCACTGACATCGCGTAACATTTGTGCTGAAACCGCCTGCTGGGAACGCTGCATGCGCGGCGCAAAATCACGCGACACAGCCTGACTGATTTCAACAATAGCCTCAGCCGTCAATACAAGCCGCTTATCAAATCTGGACTGAAACAGCCTCAACTCCTGTTGTGTCGTACGCACTCTGACCTGCGCCCTATTCAAAAGAGTAGAAACTTTAACGGCTGTTTAGCATTTACGCAAGCTGCGCCGCGATAATATAGCTGTGTGAATTCATCCCGAAGCAGCATTCCAGTCTTCGGCATGGATATTTAACCCGGCCCTATCCGAGTTAAGAGTTGCTATGCGTTTTATCAGATTTCACTCTCGCTTTCGGCAACTGCACTATGGCTTGCTCTATATCCATGCCGTCAGCCCCATCCTGCAAGACAACATATTCAATCCATCACCAGATATTCATCTTTCAAACTGACATAATGTGCGGCTGAATAATCCAGAAAACGCTTTTCTTCATCGGTTAAGGCTCTCGCCTGCCGAGCCGGTGCACCGACATAAAGATAACCGCTCTCCAGACGCTTACCCGGCGGCACCAGCGCGCCTGCGCCGAGCATGACATAATCTTCCAATACCGCGCCATCCAGGATATTAGCGCCAATGCCGATCAAACAAAAATCCCCCACGGTGCAGGCATGCACCACTGCCTTATGACCAATGGTCACGCTGTTTCCAATGGTCAATGGATAGCTTTTACCCCCGGTAAATTCACTGGCATGGGAGACATGCAAGACTGCGCCATCCTGTATATTGGTCTTCTCGCCCACGGTAATTTTTTCGACATCGCCACGCAATACCGCCATCGGCCAGACCGAAACATCATCGGCCAGATGAACATCGCCAATCACAACAGCGCTGTCGTCAATAAACACCCGCTGTCCTGTTTTCGGTTCACAATTTTTAAATGTTCTTATCGCCACATCAAACCTTTTCAACTATATTTACGCTATACCCAAAAGCTATTGACTACCCATCCTGCAGATTAAATATCAATAAAAATTCTTACATTATAGTCATGCTTTTGGTGCACAGAGCTATCTTAAAAAATCCCCTTTACGGAGTCCATATGGCTATTATAAACAGTATCAAACGTCAATTACGATCCGTTATTACCTGGGATAATCCAGATCCCAACCTGATTTTCAGCCAATGGACCGAAAATGGCGATGAAATAAAAAACGCCTCAAAGCTTATCGTTGGACCCGGACAGGGCTGTATTTTTGTGTATGAAGGCCAGGTCAGGGCGGTTATTGAAGAAGAATGCCTGCTTGATCTGGAGACGGCGAATATCCCATTCTGGACCACCATCAAGAAATTCATGCAGTTTTTTGAGAGTGAACATAAAGTCGGTATTTATTTTTATCGAACGACCACGTTTCTGGATCAAAAATGGGGCACCACCTCGCCGGTCAAATATGAAGACCCTAAATATCAATTTCCGGTCGGTTTAAAAGCCTATGGCAACTACAGCTACCGGGTGTATGACGCCAGAGACTTTTTCACCCATATTGTCGGTGGCCAATCGGAATTTCTGGCCGAAGATTTTCGTCGCACCCTGTCGGCCCGAATCATTCATACGATTTCCGATTATCTTGCAGAAAGCCGCTACAGCTATGCCGAAATCGACAGCAAGCGGGAGGAAATCGCCCATGGCATTTCCATCAAACTGTCTATTGCCTTTCGTAAACTCGGTTTTGACATTACCGACTTTCGTATCGAAGGCACAGAATTTGATACCCCGACCCAACAACGTATCAACCGGATTGCTGATTTAATCGCTGAGTCACATGCCGCTGAAGCGGCCGGTTTAGACTACACCCGTCTGCAACAACTCGAGGCGATGCGTGAAGCAGCCCGCAATGAAGGGGGTGGTGCAGGGCTTGGTATGGGCATGGGTGCAGGTATCGGTTTGGGACAAAGCATGGCGCAATCGCTGAATGATCAGACACAACACACATCGACGCCACCTGAGAATGATCCGATGGTTAAATTGACACAACTGAAAAAACTGTTTGAAGCCGATTTAATCTCTGAAGATGAATATCGCGCCAAAAAACAGGCTATTCTGGATAGTTTATAAATGCGCCGTTGCCACGCCTGCTCTGCACCACTCAATGCCCACAGCAATATTTGCCGATATTGCGGGGTACGCAATGATATTGATTTGCACGGCAAAATAGATTTTAGCGTGCAAGAAGACATTTCGAATCGTGTGTGTCCACATTGCACGATTCCATTACAGACGATTAATCTTTATAGCGATGGCAGCCTGCAAATCGAGCGCTGTCAAAAATGCTATGGTCTGTTCTTTGATCCGGGCGAAATAGAGGCTGTGCTCGAAAACAGTGTTTCGGGTGTAAATATAATCAATCGAAAATTACTAACCGCCATCAACCGGGAACGCTCACAGCATTGGCAAAAAGTTCGCTATCTGAAATGCCCGGTGTGTCGACAGTTTATGCGCAGGATCAACTTCGGTCACCGCAGTGGCGTCGTGATAGACACGTGTAAAGCACATGGCGTGTGGCTGGACAATGGAGAAATCAGCCATCTCATGGAATGGAAAAAAGCCGGAGGCCAGATATTGCATGAGAAAAAACAGGCCCAAATAAAACGTCAGCAATCACGACTAAAATCAAACCATTCTTCTGTTGGAAACTCTGAGAGCTTCAATCACACAGATGATGACAATTTACTCGGAACTGTCGCTCGCTTGATCTTCCGACTTCTGCGCTAAATCAGCCAGCCATTTTTCCTTGTGTGCCTTGCGTTGCGCCATATTTTGACGATACTGCTCACGCGTTTTCGCATCGACGCTCAACCAACTGGTGATTTCATCCAGATGGCGATAACAGCCCAAACAGATATCCTCAGTATCCAGACAACAATTCCCGACACATGGTGATTCAACCATATCAAATGTAAATTCGTCAGCCATTTTCTTATTGTTAGTATCTAAGTTAAGTGCACCCGCCAATCCTCGAATTTTACCCTAACACCTTAACTATGCCAACTTTTAATACGGACTGACTCGCACAATAACACCAAAATGCGGATGATCCAGATAATGAATTTCATTCAGTTTGAATCGCCGTTTCTCTTTAAGATGATAAATCACACCATCATCCGGCTGGTATTCAAAATCGGCAATCAAATGTAACAAGTTCCCCCGCTGCACCCTGAAAAAACCATCGATACCTTGCCCTGCATTGTGTATTCTGACCGCCGTTCCCAGTCGATTGGCGCCAATCCGTTGTAACCAGGCCACATGCACTAAAGGCCGATACGCGGAACTCGCTTGCAAGCGCCGCCAAATCCCGGTCAGGCTTTTTCCGGCGGCAGCATACACATCTACAGCCTGTAGCGCATGAGGCCATTGGATTTGGCTTTGATACTGATCGAACACCTCATCACTTGCGCTTTGTTGTGCAAACACAATCAATTCGATTTTATAGCGGCGCTCTTCAGCGAAACTCTGCCCTGTTATCACGCATAATACACTCAGCAATACGCTATATTTTATCCATAACTTTGTCATCAGGCCGCCTCCAGCGCCAACGTGGTTAATAGTTCTTGTAAAAATGCCAGCCGTTCTTCCACCGTTTCCAAGGGCTTGCTAAACTTAAGCTTGTCTGCCCCATCAAAGGTATAAATCTGATTTTGCGTCTGAATCAGTTCAATCAGCTTGTCGGTGTTAATCTTAGGCTGTTGGGTAAAAATAATACGCCCTCCGGCCACATGCGCTTCCAGTTTTTTAATGCCCATGTGTTCGGCCTGCTGTTTTAATTCGGTAATGCTGAACAAGACCTTAACCGGCTCGGGCAGCAAGCCGAAACGGTCGATCATTTCCACCTGCAAGGCTCTGAGTTCGTCGTCATTTTCAGCATTGGCGATGCGTTTGTACAAAACCAACCGCGCATGAATATCCGGCAGATAGTCTTCCGGTATCAGGGCTGCCGCCTGGACATCCACTTCCGGCCCTGTTTCCAATGACGTATTCAGTTCCGGCTGATCACCCGATTTGAGGGCATCAATCGCCCGTTCCAGCAATTCGGTGTACAAGGTAAAGCCGATTTCCTGAATTTGTCCGCTTTGATCTTCACCCAGTAATTCTCCGGCGCCACGAATTTCCATATCATGTGAAGACAGCATAAAACCTGCGCCCAATTCTCCTGAGGCCTCCACCGCTTCCAGCCGTTTTCGTGCATCCTTGCTCATCAGAGTTTGTGGCGGCACGATCAAATAGGCGTATGCACGGTGGTGGGAACGCCCGACACGGCCACGTAATTGATGTAATTGCGCCAGCCCCAGCTTGTCAGCCCGATTGATGATGATTGTATTGGCGCTGGGGATATCGATTCCGCTTTCGATAATGGTGGTGCTGATGAGCAGATTGAAACGCTGATGATAAAAATCCAGCATAATCTGCTCCAGTTCGCGCTCCGGCATCTGGCCGTGAGCAATCTGAATACGCGCTTCGGGAACCAGTCGTTCCAGCTCACGCGCCATTTTCTCCATGCTTTTCACATCATTATGTAAAAAGAACACCTGTCCACCGCGTTTGATTTCACGCTGACAGGCTTCCTGAATCTGAGCATCCACCCATTCAGAAATAAAGGTTTTGATGACATGCCGGTTCGGCGGCGGCGTGGCGATAATGGAAATATCCCGCAATCCTGACATCGCCATATTCAAAGTTCTCGGTATCGGCGTCGCCGTCAGGGTCAGCAAATCCAACTCATGCCGAAGTTTTTTGAAATGCTCTTTCTGACGTACACCAAAGCGGTGCTCCTCGTCGATAATCACCAACCCCAGTTGTTTATACTGAATGTCTTTAGATAATAATTTATGCGTCCCAATGACAATATCGACCTGACCTTGCGCTAATTCTTCGACAATATTTTTTTGCTGTTTGGCCGTATTAAAGCGCGAAAGCACCTCGATTTTGACCGGCCAATCGGCAAAACGGTCACGAAAATTCTGGAAATGCTGTTGTGCCAGCAGTGTCGTCGGCACCAAAACCGCCACCTGCTTACCCGCTTGCACGGCAACAAAAGCCGCTCGCATGGCAACTTCGGTTTTACCAAAACCGACATCACCACATACCACACGATCCATCGGCTTTGTCGAACGCATATCCGCTAAAATGGCGTCGATAGCGGATTTCTGGTCGGGCGTCTCCTCAAACGGGAAAGCGTCGGCAAAGGCTTGGTATTCGGCATCATCCACCGTAAACACATGACCTTCGCGAGCGGCACGCTGGGCGTGAATATCCAACAGTTCTGCCGCCACATCACGCGCTTTCTCCAGTGCTTTTTTCTTAGCCTTGCTCCACTGATCCGTGCCTAAGCGATGCAGCGGCGCGTTTTCGGCGCTGACACCACTGTAGCGGCCAATCAGATGTAAGGATGAAACAGGCACATATAGCTTGTCATCATTGGCGTATTTCAACATCAGAAATTCAGCTTCAATATCGCCGACAGTCAAGGTTTGCAGCCCCATATAGCGGCCAACGCCATATTCCTGATGGACCACCGGCGACCCGATAATCAATTCATTCAGGTTATTAAAGACGTTTTCCAGCGTTTTTGCGGCCGACTGACGCCGCCTGCGACGTTGCTGAACCTTACCCCCATTTAACTGGGTTTCGGTAATAATGGCAATACCCGCCTCTGGTAATAGCAGGCCATGATCGAGCGGCGCGACGACAATCGACAAGGCAGCATCGTTGTGCATGAAGTCCTGCCAATCGGCCACCGGCTTGAGTGCAATTTTATAACGCTTTAATTTGTCTACCAGACCTTCCCTGTGGCCTGCTGTTTCGGCGACAAATAAAATTTTGCCATCAAAACCTTCGATAAACTGACGCAAACGCTGGGCGGGCTCTTTCATGCGTGTATCAATGGCTAAATCAGGCAAGGACTGGCAATTAAAATTGATGCCGTTTTCAGTCTTTTGCGTCAGAATCAAGCGATAAAACTGCGTCAGCCGCCGCTGTAGTTGTTCGGGATTGAGAAACAGGGTTTCCGGCGGCAACAATGGCCGATGGGCATCATATTTTCGCTGTTGATAGCGTTCTTCAGCTTCATGCCAAAAAGCCTCAGCCGCAGTCTGAAAAGCATCGGGCAATGCCAATACGGTATCGTCGGGTAAATAATCGAACAACGTCTCGGTTTTATCCACAAATAATGGCAGATAATATTCGATACCGCCGGGGGCTACCGCCTTGCTGACATCCTGATAAATCGGATTTTTTTCCGAACTTTCGGGAAAGGCTTCCCGAAAAGCGCGCCGAAAATGTTTAATGGCATCGTCGGTAAAGGGGAACTCAAAGGCCGGAAACAGTTCGACCCGATCAATTTTTTCAATACTGCGCTGTGTTTCCGGATCAAAGCTGCGAATGGTGTCGATGTCATCATCCATCAAATCCAGCCGGTACGGTTGCTTGCTACCCATCGGAAAAATATCGACGACCGACCCACGTATGGCAAATTCACCATGCTGATAAACCTGAGAGACCCGCTGATACCCTACCGCCTCCAGTTTCAGGCGATTTAATTCCAGATCAAACTGGGCGCCTGATTCCAGCACAAAACTATTCGCCAGCACATGCTCACGCGGTGCCAGCCGGTTCATTAAGGTGGAAACCGAAACAACCAACGCACCTTGCTTCGTTGCCGGTAACAACGCAAGCGTCCGCAGGCGTTCGGATACGATTTCCGGCAATGGCGAAAACACATCATAAGGCAGCGTTTCCCAGTCGGGAAAATGCAAAATCGGAAAGGCCTGCCCCAGAAAAAAAGCCAGCTCATGCTCTAATCGCAATGCCGTTTGGGTATCCTGTGTCACAATCACAAACAGGCGCTGATTTTGTTGAATCGCCGTTGCCAACGCCAGAGCGTCGCCACAGCCTTCAAGCCCGTACCAGTAGATAGCCTGTGTTTTTTTGTCCGGCAATACCGGAAGCATTAAAGGAGAATCAGCCATAACGTCGCAAAATATTTTAAAAACAGAGCATTATAGCGTTTTATCCTGACTGGACTGAATCTTGCGAAATGTTAAATTGATACGAGCGGATTTAGGCTTGCGTGTTTTCGGCAATTCATGCCGCCAATGATGTTGAATACACCCTGCCATTAACAATAAATCACCGTTTTCCAGTTCAATATCCATTTTCGCGCCACGCTCGACATGTTTAAAACGCAGCGTTCGACTGGCACCAAAACTGAGCGAAGCAATGACTGGATTTTTACCCAGCTCTTTTTCATCATCGGCATGACAGCCCATCGAGTCCTGACCATTTCGATAGAGATTGGCCATCATACTATTGAATGGGTGCTGACAATGCACCTCCACATCCTGTTTCAGTTGAGATAACAAAGGTAGCCAGGGCAAGGGAGCATGGTCAACGCCTGAATAGCGATAATCCGCCCCCGCATCGCCATACCAGCACATTAGGCGCGGCACATTACACCAGCGCCCATAAATAAACAAGCGCTCCTGTTGCCAGTCAATCTGTGTCAATAACTGCTGAAAAAGCTGTTGTGCCCGACTGGCGGCATAAAATGAGCGGTACAGATACAGTTCACCATCAAAGGGTAACAAATTCTTCGAGGTCACAAAGCCCGCCCTAGAAACTGACTTTCATTTCCAGATAAAAACTTCGAGCCGGAATGGGTAAATAATTCTGATAAGCCCGAGTTGAAGGATTCTTGCCATGACTATCGAACAGGTTACGTACCGATCCTGTCACATCAATAAATCCCAAGAGCTGTTTGCCATTCAGCGTTAAATCAACCGTTTCATAATCCGACAGCGCCGCTCGGTCTCCCTGATTATTGATAAACTGGTGTCCTGTCCAGTGCAACTGAGTCTGAAGCTGCCAATTGGGCAGAAAATTCCACGCCACGGCCGAATAAAGCAAATGCTCAGGCTGCCAATTAGCACGGCTTTTGGTGGCTATATCGCGCGTTTGCTGCCAGGCATAATTGCCTCTGAAACGCCAATCGGACAAAAAACGCCAGTCCCATTCAATCTCACCACCATAGGCACGGATGCCGGGTTGATTAGACGCTCTGTTAACCGTAGCTGTAGAAAACGCGGTAATCGAATCTTCAATTTCATAATAAAAAATATTGAATGCCGTCCGCAGATTCTGCACCGGCCGATAGTCCAGTGCCAGTTCGGTGGTTTCAATTTTCTCAGGCCTCAGCGCCGCATTACCGATAAACAACTGACTGTTTTTCTGAAATTGCTCCAGAAAGCTCGGTGCACGAAATGCCTGGCCATAAAGCAGTTTTGTGGTCAGCTGCGGGTTAATATCCCAGATCAATGCCGCACGTGGATTAAACGTGCTGCCAAAATCAGAATATTCATCATAACGAATACCGGCCGTCAACTGCCAGTCAGTTTCGATTTGCCACTCGTCCTGCAATACGAATGACCAGATATCGCGATGATGATCCGCCAGAAAGGTATTCGGCGTGCCGGTCAGGTCAACCAATGCGCCGCCGGGCGAGTTCACGCCGACACCATAATTTCGTTTTTCCCGGGTGGTCATTTCTTCATAGCGATAGCCCGCCCTGAACTGAACCAGATGCTGGGACAACCCCTTATATATCGCGGTAAACCCGACACTGGGGATACGATGTGCAATCCCAACCGCCGTTTCCATTCCATTCGGAAAAAACACTGGGGGCAGCACCGGACTTATCGGATTATAATTTTTATTGGCATCCAAAGGCAGAACAGCCCCCGCAGGGAAGTTGAAAAAATCGGACTGGGTTACAGTATCCAAATAACTTAATTTAGCCTTCAGTTCCCAATCCTGGAAAAAGTCTTCGCTGGAAAGATTCAAATCAGATAAATAACTATTGCCATCAACATGCCCCCGGTTATCCAGCGCCCCCCCAGCACCTGCCTGCATTCCCCGCCCCACTTCGGCAAATGCCCAGAAATTAAAATCCACGTATTTACGTTGCGCATTCAGGTGCGCATCCCAGCGCTCCGCCTGGGTCTGCATTGGTCCTGGCGCTAACGACGCCGAGGTAGAAAATGCCTGATCCATTTTTGTTTGTTGATCTGCCGCAATGATGCGGTCTTTATCGGCATTATTATGCGCATACTGCAATGAGGCCGCGATATTCCAGCCCAGTATTTGCCCGCTCTGTTGTCCCCAAATACTCTGGGTATCATTATTTCCACCTCGGATACCCAGCACCGTCCCGTCAATATCTTCCGCTTTTTTGGTAATGATATTAACCACCCCGGCAAATGCATCCGCACCATACAACGCAGAACCTGGCCCGCGAATCACTTCAATTTGTTGTATCGCCTCCACCGGGATTTCCATACCGGTCATCATGCTGCCTTTGTAAGGCACATTAAAGCGCGTACCATTCATCATAAACAGTACGCGAGACCCCGTTTCATTACTGATACCACGCATGGAATAAACATAATCATTAGTAACCGCCTGAATGGAAACATACATGCCGGGCACAGTTTCGAGAACTTCATGCAAGTCGGTTGCGCCCATAGATTCGATATCATCGGCAGTAATTACCGTGGTCACCGCGGCTGAGTGAATCAGTTTTTGACGGGTACCACTGGCAATGGTGACCGGAATGGACGCCAGTTCCGCTGGCGATAAGGCAAACAGGTCTTCCGGCACATCGGAACCAGCATAAGCGTTTGCCATGCCAACAGAAAACATAAAACTGCTATAGACGAACTTTTTTGTCAGCTTATTCAAAAATATCATTTATAACTTATCCAATGGCACGGGCTTGGCAATACCATAGCCTTGTGCGTAGTCCACACCGATTTGTTTGAGTCTAGCCAGAATTTCGTCATTTTCAACAAACTCGGCAATTGTTTTCTTGTGCATGACATGGCCGATTGCGTTAATTGATTCGACCATCGCCCGGTCGACCTCATCGTGCAAAATATCCTTGACAAACAAACCATCGATTTTCAAATAATCGACAGGCAGGTTTTTCAAGTATGCAAATGATGACAAACCGCTACCAAAATCATCTAAAGAAAATGAACTGCCTTTATCCCGCAAGGCTTTAATAAACATCCGCGCAGAGCCTAAATGACTGATTGCAGCTGTTTCAGTGATTTCAAAGCATATTTTCTGCCGCGGAATCTGCCAGTTCTGAAATTGTTGATCGATAAAAGCCAGCATTTTTTCATCCGATAACGACAAGCCGGATAAATTGACGGAACATTGCAATAAATCCGCCAGAAACCGGGGATGCTCAGCCAACCAGCAAAATAAATTCCTGATCACCCACTGATCCAGCGCGACGGCCAGATTATAGCGCTCAACTGCCGGCAAAAAAGCACCCGGCGGGATAATATTGCCTTTATCATCACAATAGCGAATCAAGGTTTCGAAGTGTTTGCCTTCCTTTTTTCCTGAAATCGGGACAATCAATTGCCCATATAATTTAAACCGATCCTCCTCCAGTCCTCGCTGGATTTTTTCCACCCATTGCATTTCGCCTTGGCGGCTGGCCATTTCCTCATCATCGGGTCGAAAAACATGTACCCGGTTGCGCCCCCTTTCCTTAGCGGCATAACAGGCGGAATCGGCTTCTTTCAGGAGTTCAACAGAATTAGCACTGGTTTTGTTAATCATCGCAATGCCAATGCTGACACCAATATTGAAACTGCGATCCTCCCAGCAAAATAAATAATCCCGAATCGCATTACGCAATTTCTCACAGACCTGAATCGCCTGCTGCACCGGACAATCGATCATCAAAATACCGAACTCATCGCCGCCTAAACGTGCCAACAAGTCTCTGTGTCGAATATTTTTTCCGAGCAGGTCGCCAATTTGCCGCAATAATTCATCGCCGGCCATATGTCCGCAGGTATCGTTCACCACTTTAAACTGATCTAAATCCAGATAACATAACGCGTGTTCGATCTTCTCCTCGGGCAAGTTATCGACAACTTGTTGTAAATACACATCGAATTCTGCCCGATTGACCAGGCCCGTCAGCGCATCATGACTGGCTTGATAAGCAATTTTCTCCGCTAACTCGCGTGTTTCAGTCACATCTTCACACACCAGCAGTAAATTCTGCTCACCGGTATTATTATCAATCAACAGTCTTGCCGATTCTCTGACCCAGATAATGCGTCCATCCGGACACACCTTCCGTATTTCTTCCTTGTAGACTTTATGCGGATTAAGGCGACATAATTCAAACATGGACTTACAAGCCGTCACATCGTCAGGATAAATAAAATCAAAAATCACACAGCCGCGTAAATGATCCGCTTTCAAATCCAGCTGCCTGGCACCAAAGCGATTAACCGATAATATAACGCCCTCCAGATTCAAATGAAAAATCATGGTCGGATTATTATCATAAAGCGCTAAAAAATTATTTTTTACACTGACCAATGACTTGTTCTGATGCTCTACCGTAGCAATCATCGTGTTAAATGCATCAACTAACACGCCTAACTCATCATTGCTGCGCTTCTCTGCACGATGCGAATAATCACGTTGGTAACTTATTTTATGCGCCACATCAGCCAGGTCGGCTATCGGTCGGGTAACGCGGCCTAACAATGGCGCCACCAGCACAAATGCACCTAAAGCCGACCCCAGCATCACCAGCAAAACTAACGAAATATATTCCAATTGTTGCCGCAGAGGCTCGCTTAAACTGGCCTTCATATATAACCAGCCGATAACCTCATCATCCAATACAACAGGCTGGTATATATTCAATTCAAAGTGTTGAAAACTGGACATGACATTTTCGGTTTTTTTCGGGCACGCCTGCCAATCTGACTCATGCAACACCGCTAAAATATGCTGAAAACGATCATACAAACAGGCGGTTTCAACAATGGCCAAATCATTAAGTGCTTGCAGATTCTCTTTAGCGACACCCGCATCATCAAAACTCAATGCCGCAGTACTGCGGTTAGCGATCAGGCTGGCCATTGCCAGTAAATCCTTGCGGTTTTTTTCCTTGACATCTGAAATGGTCAATATAACCAGGATGACAGCCGCTATCAGCAGCGACAAAACACTGGATAAAATTAAAATAGCCAGTAATTTGGATTTAATTAAAAAGCGGTCAAACAATCTATTCATGTTCGCCTTCCTGAAACACTTCAGCCACTTCCAGTAATTTAGCGCTGATTTTGAGTCCACTTTGCCTCAATGTCGTCAAGTTGATCTGCAATCGAACCCGTTGATCAACGATGACAAAGCCAATCATGCCGCCCTGACGGATAAAAGAAGGCTGGCTGCTGACGGTCAACGCATGCTCAATGGACTTGATCACTAAAACACCTGCCAGTTTTTTCTGCAAGCGAAAATGCGAATTTTCGGCCAGATAGAGTATCTGGCATGCGGTATTTAAGTTGTTTAATGATTTTATCGGTTGCAAATGGATGGGTTTGCCTTGAGCTTTCCGCCCTTCTAACGGCGCCAATAATTCTGTAACGCCATCCTGTCCCAGCAAACAAATCGTAAACCTGTCGCCGGATATTTCCGGCCAACTGATAAATTTCGTAAAATTATAAAGATAGGCCGCCTTAATCTTGTCTTCCAGGCGCGTTTGCGCCATTCCTGTCGTGACGACAAGAAAGCTAAGCAACAAGACTCTGAAAAAGATCATGTAAATCGTATCCTATCCACTTTATGATTTTATAGACGGCCGTTATCAACAATCAAGGTAACTACTCACGCCATCAGAAATACTGGGCGTAGGGCATTGATTTTTCAGGCTTGTGCAACAAGTATGTTGCACAGAGCAACATGGATGTATCTACGCGTCTTGAAAGATCAATACCCTACGCCCACTACATATACTCTCCGTATGTGAAGAGTATAATTACCATGCAAGCCGTTACCAATTAAAAAGATATTTATAAATAATAGTTGAAAACACGCATGAAGCGA
>CAYUAE010000025.1:0-18699 GCA_964442675.1 uncultured Methylomarinum sp. | reverse complement strand
TCAGTAACCGGTCAAGCTGAAATCGAGTCCGGGGTCTTGTTTGTCTAACCAGTAAACTTTAGTTTCAAAATGACCGTCGGCGTGTAAATTCAGCAGGCGATAACCCGGCGGTAATGCATCGATTGCAAATTGTGGGCTATGGGCTTTAAATTGAAAACAACTGGCCGGTGTCCCCAGAATGGCAATATCTCGATGACGTTTATTCATGGTTTGATGAATATGACCACACAGTACCAGCTTGACTTGCGGATGTTGCGTCAGTAGCGCTAAAAAAGCGTCATTGTTTTCAATAATCATCGTATCCATCCAGGCACACTCGGTCGGCAAGCAATGGTGGTGGATGGCAATCAAGGTGGGACGTTGAGGGGCAGCATTGAGCTGTTGTTGCAGAAAATCCAGTTCTTTGGGCGTGAGTCGTCCTGCCTGGCTGCCTGGGATCTGACTATCAAGGCAAATCAGTTGCCAATGATCAGTGCTCCAGATTTTTTCGCTGGACACTGGTGTTTGATTGAGAATGCGCCGCAGCAACAGAGCATCGTCGTGATTGCCGGGCAGACACAAGGTGGGCGTTGCATAGTCTGATAGAATTGTGTAAATGCGCTGATAAGTTGCTTCAGTGGGGTCTTGTGCCAGGTCGCCCGTCAATAAAATCAAGTCGATGTCGTCGTGCTGTGTGAAAGCATGTTCAAGGACACGTCTGAAATTATTTTCAGTGTTCACGCCCATTAATGTTCCCTCAGGGTCTGGGAGAAGATGAAGGTCGCTTATTTGTAGAATATTCAGCATGAAGAAAGATCCTTGCACAAGACTTTGGAAT
Source organism: uncultured Methylomarinum sp. (assembly GCA_964442675.1). Classification (GTDB taxonomy): domain Bacteria; phylum Pseudomonadota; class Gammaproteobacteria; order Methylococcales; family Methylomonadaceae; genus Methylomarinum. The sequence goes on along the minus strand of CAYUAE010000025.1, from coordinate 17,882 downwards.
TTCTGTCCTTATTATAGAAGCTTTTCATGGCCGGGGGCAGTTCAGCAATGGTTACAGGCTTGAAGCCGCGTTCAATAAACCAATGCATGGTTTGCGAGGATAAGGCATAGAGTTTCCGTATGTTTTTTTTGCATGCTCTTTTAACCAAAAAATCCAGTAAATACTGGCCGCGATGACTTCCTCGGTAATCTGGGTGCACGGCGAGGCAAGCGATTTCAGCCGCGTTCTGATCCAGGCAATGCAAGGCGGTACAGCCAATAATCAGACCGTCTCGTTCGATGACAATATAATCATTAATGTCCATTTCCAGTTTTTCGCGTGAGCGTTTGACCAGAATGCCATGTTCTTCCAGTGGTTTGATCAATTCCAGAATGCCGCCGATATCCTCCAGCGTGGCGTGTCGGATTTCTTCAAACGGGCTTGCGCTGATCAGGGTACCAATGCCGTCGCGGCTGAATAATTCCAACAATAACGCGCCATCGGTATGGTGGTTGATTAAATGAACCCGTTCTACACCATGTTGACAGCCTTTAATCGCAGCTTCCAGAGAATGTACGATAGTCTGGGGCAGGGCGTTTGTCTGCTCAAGTAAGGCTTTAGCCTCCCGCGTTGTCATTTGCCGGATGATCTGACAGTTTTCGCTTAAACAATCGTGCTCGGTCAGCAAAATCAGTTTTTCGGCATTCAGGGCGATGGCAACCTCGGTTGCGACCTGTTCTGCCGCCAGATTAAAGACTTCGCCGGTGGGTGAAAAACCGATGGGTGAAATCAATACAATATTGTTTTGATCGAGTTGCTGACAGATGGCGTGATGATCGATGCGCCGCACCAGACCTGTGTGGCAATAATCAATGCCATCGATGATCCCTAGCGGTTTCGCTGTGACATAGTTTCCAGAAATAACCCGAATTTTAGCGCCAGCCATTGGCGAGTTAGCCACACCCATAGATAAAAGCGCTGAGATTTCGAGTTGTACCAGTCCTGCGGCCTGTTTAACAAAAGGCAGCGTTTTTTCATCGGTAATCCTGAGATTATGATGATAGCGGGGCTGAATCGACTGTTCTTTTAAATATCGATCAATTTGAGGTCGAATGCCATGCACCAGTACCAGGCGAATGCCTAAGCTTTTGAGCAGAGCAAAATCATGAACCAGATCGTCCAGTTTTCCATTGACCGCTTCGCCGCTGAAAAAAATGACAAAGGTGCGATTGCGATGCGCATGAATATAGGGCGAGGAGTCTCTAAACCAGCGAACAAAATGGTTGTCAGAGGATGAGGTGGTTGAGGTCACAGGGGAGATGATGCCGCCTTTTTAGGCGGCATCGCGGGTCGGTTTATTCAAAATTATCGGTCACTGCGCCTTTAGAGGCAGAGCTGACCAGCCTTGCATATTTAGCCAGCACGCCACGGGTATAACGTGGTGCAGGTTGTTGCCATTTGTCCAGACGCCGGGCGATTTCATGTTCATTGACATGCAGTGTCAAGGTTTTGTTTTCGGCATCGATAGTGATTTTATCGCCATTTTTGACGATGGCCAATGTGCCGCCAACCTGTGCTTCCGGTGTGATATGGCCGACAACAAAACCATGCGTGCCGCCGGAAAAACGGCCATCGGTAATCAAGGCGACATCTTTACCCAGTCCTTTGCCCATGATGGCTGAAGTAGGTGATAACATTTCCCGCATGCCGGGGCCGCCTTTAGGGCCTTCATAGCGAATAACAATCACATCGCCCTTGACGATATCACCATTCAAGATGCTCTGCAGAGCTTCTTCTTCGGCGTCAAAAACCTTGGCGGAGCCGGTGAAAACCAAACCTTCCTTGCCGGTGATTTTGGCAACCGCCCCTTCGGTGGCAAGATTGCCGTATAGAATGGCCAGATGACTGTCTTTTTTAATTGGATTGTCCAAGGGGCGAATCATATCCTGATTATCTGGATAGGGCTTCACATCCGCCAGGTTTTCAGCCAGAGTCTTGCCCGTTACGGTCAGGCAGTCGCCATGTAACAAACCGGCATCCAATAACATTTTCATCAAGGGTAAAATGCCGCCAATTTCGATCAGTTCGGCCATTTGGTAACGGCCGCTTGGTTTCAGGTCGGCCAGCATGGGAACACGTTGTCCGATACGGGTAAAATCATCCAGCGACAAATCAACATCACAGGCATGGGCCATGGCCAGTAAATGCAATACGGAATTGGTAGAACCGCCTAGTGCAATGATGACGGTGATGGCATTCTCAAACGCCTCTTTGGTCATGATGTCGCGGGGCTTGATATCATTTTTCAGCAATTCCAGCACGGCTTCACCCGCACGCTCGCAATCCTGGCGTTTTTCTTCGGAAACGGCTGCCTGCGCAGAGCTTCCGGGCAAGCTCATGCCCATAGCTTCAATCGCAGAAGCCATAGTGTTAGCCGTGTACATACCGCCGCAGGAGCCGGCTCCAGGAATAGCGCGTTCTTCGATTTCGTGCAGTTCGGCATCATCGATTTTGTTGTTCGCACGCGCACCGACCGCTTCAAATACAGATACCACATCAAGTTTACGGTTTTTGTAACAGCCGGGTAAGATAGTGCCGCCATAAACGAAAATGCCGGGGCGATTCAGTCGTGCCAATGCAATCATGCAGCCGGGCATGTTTTTATCACAGCCGCCAATGGCGACGACGCCATCGAAGCCTTGACAGCCGGTGACCGTTTCAATCGAATCGGCGATGACTTCGCGTGAAACCAGTGAATATTTCATCCCTTCGGTACCCATGGAAATACCGTCAGAAATAGTGATCGTGTTATAGATAACGCCTTTGCCGCCGGCGGCATTCACACCTTGTTCAGCATATTTCGATAAATCGTTTATATGCATATTACAGGGTGTCACCATGCTCCAGGTGGATGCAATGCCGATTTGTGGTTTTTGGAAATCTTCGTCTTTGAAACCGACTGCATGCAGCATAGCGCGGCTAGGCGCGCGCTCCATGCCATCGACGACTTGCGAAGAAAAAAGGCGAGTTTTCGGGTCACCAGTGTTTGCCATATCAGCGATTCCTGTGAGATAGAGTGAAGTAAAAAACTGTGGGATTTAGAAGGTATCCCAGTTACTGACCTTACGGCGCCAACTCAGTTTTGGCAAAATAAAGCCTAGAATAACACCAAATAGCGCAAGTAATCCGCCATATAAGAACCAGTCCTGATTGGCGCTGTCCTGCAAGGCCTGATTTTCGCGCTTAAGTTGTTGTAATTCGCGTTCGACTGTAATGACACGTTCTTGTAATTGATCGCGTTGGTGTTTCAATTGGACAGCGTTGGCAGCGGTTTGTTTGAGTTCGTTGAGTTCGTTACGCAGCTGATCGCGTTCTGTCGTGATTTGTTGCAAGCTGCTTTGTGCTGAGCTGCTGTTGGTTTTTAGCAGTTCTAATTCTTTTTTAATGCGCTCGTTTTCACTTTTTAAGGCGGTCAGTTGTTCATTGGCTTTTTTTAAATACCAGCGACTGATGGGCTTTTCTTGCGTATGCCGAGTCAATATGTAGCCTTCAACGCCAGAAGGTGTGCGGACTTTACTGTACCCTGAGCTTTTTTGTTGAATAAGTGTTAAGGGTGTGCCACTAGGCAGCATTTTTAGAATTTTGCTGCGATTATTTTCACTGCTGCGTAGTGTGAATTTAATATTGTCGGTTACATAAATTGTTTTGGCTTCTACGCTGGCGGTTATAAAAGCTGATAATACTATCAGTAGGGTCAATAATTTTTTCACGTGCGGCTCAACTGTGGCTAAAAAGTTTTTTAAGTTTTGTGTATGGATGTAACAATGTTAAGGGCTATACGCTTAAATGTTGTTTTTTAAAGTATATCCAAGACCCGCGCTAAAATCCATTTGAGGCCGGGGCTTTATGTATGCGGATGCATCAGAAATTCCAGCAAGGCTTTCTGGGCGTGGAGTCTGTTTTCGGCTTCCTGAAAAACCACGCTTTGCGGCCCATCAATCACATCGCTGCTGACTTCTTCACCACGATGAGCCGGCAGACAATGCATGAACAAGGCATCAGCTTTAGCAGCTTTCAGTACCTGGCTGTCGACCTGAAAATCCTTGAATGCCTGTTCACGTTTTTTCTGTTCCTGTTCCTGGCCCATACTGGCCCAGACATCGGTGACAATCAGATCGGCATTGTCGGCTGCCGCTTCTGGGCTGGAGAAAAATTGCACCTTATCGGCCGCATTGTTCACAATAGAGGCCTCAGGCTGATAGTCTTCAGGACAGGCGATTCGTAAATTAAAGTCAAATTGTTTGGCAGCATTGATGTAAGAATGACACATATTATTGCCATCACCTATCCAGGCGACGGTTTTGCCTTTTATGTCGCCGCGGATTTCAAAGTAGGTTTGCATATCTGCCAGCAGTTGGCATGGGTGTAATAACTCTGTCAGACCATTGATGACGGGAACTTGAGAATGTTGTGCAAAAATTTCGACGGTTTCATGCTTGTGGGTCCGCAGCATGATGGCATCAACCATACTGGAAATGACGCGGGCGCTATCGGCTAGAGGTTCGCCTCGCCCCAGCTGGGTATCTTTAGGCGATAAAAAAATCGCGCTGCCGCCAAAATGCGTCATGCCAGCTTCAAATGAAATACGTGTGCGGGTGGATGATTTTTCAAAAATCATGGCCAGCACCTGACCTTTTAAAGGTTGAAATTCAGGATCGCGGTTGTTTTTTAGTTCTATCGCTCTGTGGATCAGTGTGTGTAATTCATCCGGAGTAAAATCCAGCAGACTGATAAAGTGTCTCGGTTGCATGCGGTGCGCCTATGTTTTAAGCTGTAATCAAGGCCGACAAGGTGTCGGTTAGTTGTGCAATGTGGTTGTCGTCTATAATCAATGGCGGTAACAGGCGAATGGTTTTTTCGGCTGTAACATTGATCAGCAGGTTTTGTTTCAGGGCCTCTGCCACCAAATCAGTGCAAGGATTGGCAAGATCAATGCCAATCATCAGGCCTTTATGACGCATACTGACGATGCGGTCACTGTGAGCGGTTTTTTGCTGGAGTTGCTGGCAAATATGGCGGCCTTTTTGTTCGGCCTGAGCGATCAAGTCAGATTGTGTCAGGGTGTCGATAACCGCTAACGCTGCACTGCAAACCAATGGGTTGCCGCCAAAGGTAGAGCCATGTTGGCCGGCTTTAAGCATGTGTGCCGCCTTACCTTTTGCAAGACAGGCGCCAATCGGTACACCGTTGCCCAAGGCTTTAGCCAGGGTGCAAACGTCAGGCGTGATGTTGTTATGCTCAAATGCAAACAAGCGTCCGGTTCGCCCCATGCCAGTTTGTACTTCATCCAGCATCATCAGTAAATCATGCTGGTCGCAGAGCTTACGAATCTGGTTTAAAAAGTCTGTATCTGGAATGTTGACGCCGCCTTCGCCTTGAACCGGTTCGGCCAGAACGGCAACGACATTGTCAGTGTTCTCGATAGCCTCGGTCAAGGCTTCGATATCATTGTAAGGCACATGAATAAATCCTGGCAGCAGGGGTTCGAAGCCGTTTTGGATGTTTACATTACCGGTCGCACTCATGGCGCCAAAGGTGCGGCCATGAAAACTCTGTTCAAAGCTGATGACAACGGGGGTTTGTATGTTTTTCTGATGCCCCCACTGGCGGGCGATTTTTAAGGCGGCTTCGTTGGCTTCGGCGCCGGAATTGCAGAAAAAAACATTGTCCATGCCACTTAACGCCGTGAGTTTATCGGCCAGTTGCTCCTGCAATGGGATGCCATATAAATTCGAGGTATGCACGAGTTTCCGGCTTTGCGCACAAATGGCCTCGGTGACAGCAGGGTGGGCGTGGCCAAGGTTGCACACGGCAATGCCTGATAACGCATCCAGATAACGGTGGTTATCCGTATCCCAGAGCCAGATACCTTCACCTTTTTCGAAGCAGACGGGTAAGCGCCCATAGGTTGGCATGATATGCGTTGTCATAATACGTGAGTAGCCGTTTGAAAAACCCTTAATTATAATTTTGATAGTCGAGCATGGCAATTAAATGTTTCAGAAATGATGCTTTAAACAGTGTTTAAATCCTGATAAGATTACTGGGTATTTTGACTGATCAGGACATAAAAATGGATGCAGAAGTAAAAAACAGAATTGAAGAAATATTGAAAAATCCAGTTGTATTATTTATGAAGGGTACGCCGGATTTTCCTCAATGTGGTTTTTCAGGACAAGCGGTGCAAATTCTGGAGGCATGTCATGCGAACTATGCCTATTTCAATATTTTTGAAGACCCGCAATTGCGTGAAGCCTTGAAGGAATATTCAAACTGGCCGACTTATCCGCAACTTTATATCAATGGCGAGCTGGTTGGCGGCTGCGATATTATCATCGATATGTATAACAAAGGCGAGTTGCAAAAAGCGCTGGCCAGTGTCGATGCCGTTGCGGAAAGTTAATCGGACAGGTGCTGGAAAAATGGTTTTTTAAGCCATTTTTTCCAGCGCTTCCAGTTTTTTCCAGCGGTTGACCATGATGCAGAACAGCTCTGCGGTTTTTTCAGCGTCGTATAAGGCTGAATGTGCTTTTTCATTATCCCATTTAATGCCTGCTGCCTGCGCTACTTTAGCGAGAACGGTCTGACCATAAATCAGGCCGCCGAGTGTAGCGGTGTCAAACGTGCTGAACGGATGGAAGGGACTGCGTTTTATTTTGCTGCGGGCAATGGCCGCGTTTAAAAAAACAATATCAAAAGCCGGATTATGACCGACCAGAATGGCGCGGGTGCAGTCATTGCGCTTGACTGCTTTTTTAATCGGCGCAAACAGTTTTTTTAAGGCTTCGGCTTCATCGATGGCCATCCGAAATGGATGATATGGATCAATACCATTAAATTTTAAGGCGGCTTCATCCAGTTCCGACTTTTCAAAGGGGATGATATTGCAGCTATGCTTTTCGGTGATTTGTAATAAGCCTTCAGCATCAGGCTCGACGATAATCGCGGCAATTTCCAGGAGCGGGTTTTTTTTGGCATTGAAGCCTGCGGTTTCAATATCGATAACGACGGGCAGATAACCGCGGAAACGATTTCCTAAAGGGTAATGCTCAACTTCCATGGTGTGGTGAGGGCAATGAAAAGTGTGATATGGTACGCGAAATCAAGATGATTTCAAAAAATAATATCCGAATTTGGATTGAAGTAATAGATTTAGGCAATAATTAGACACTGATAATTTGACTTTTGATGACGGAGCAACGCGGATGAGCAAAACCTGGTTACAGATTACAGTATTACCCCTTCTGATTTTAACGGGCTGCGCGACCACCGGTGATACCAGTACCCGTAATTCAATCGACCCTTGGGAGGGCTGGAATCGTAAAGTTCAAACATTTAATGATAACCTTGATGAATATGCAATGAAGCCGGTCGCAAAAGGTTATCGCTGGGTTATGCCAACATTTGCCGATCAGGGCGTTACCAATTTTTTTAGCAATATTGATGATATTGGTGTCACCATCAATGACTTTTTACAAGGTAAATTTGCACAAGGTGCAGCTGATGCCGGGCGCTTTTTATTGAATACTACCATCGGGCTGGCCGGTTTTTTTGATGTCGCAGAAACGGTTGACTTAAAAAAGCATAATGAAGATTTCGGGCAAACACTGGGTGTCTGGGGTGTTCCGACTGGTCCTTATCTGGTTTTGCCTTTTTTCGGGCCGAGCACACCGCGTGGTGCGGGCGGCCTGGTCGGCGATGCGGCAATGAATCCCATTTCCTATTTGGGCTTACCTGTTTCAACAGGGCTATTTGCGCTGAATGCGGTTGATATGCGTGCCGATTATTTGAATATGGAAAAAATTGCCAATGAAGCGGCGATAGATCGGTATACATTCTATCGTGATGCCTATTTATCGCGGCGTAACTATCTGGTGAACGATGGCAAGATACCCGAAGATGATTTTTTTGATGAGGACTTTGATGAAAAAGGTGCCGCTCCGATTAGTCCATATTGAAGCGAATCATCTCGCTGTTTTTAAGGCTGGCGTAAAAACCAGCCTTTTTTATGTGAGTCAGGAAGGCTGCAGTCTCGTGATGCAGTAATCTTTTTCAGTCGAGATCAATGTGGCTGGAATAATCTGGTTTTCGATGTTGCGATCTGGCTCAATGTCGCAGGCGACACGTAGATAATTGGGGGTGTAGCCAAAAACACGCTGTTGGCCGTTGTCCAGTATCTCGCGCTGTCCTTCCCAGAGTACCGGCCAGGTTTGGCCCAGGTTCTGTTGCATAAAATCCTGTTTCATCGTCTCGGCGCTTTGGTGCAGCCGTTGACTGCGTTGTTTTTTTATCGCATTAGGTACAGGATCTGGCATTGTGGCGGCTTTAGTTCCTTGTCTGGCCGAATAGGTGAAGATATGAATATGGCCAAAGCCGGTTTGCTCGATAAATTCCAGGCTTTGTTGCCATTCCTGTTCGGTTTCTCCAGGAAAACCGACGATAATATCGGTTGTAATATTAAAGAAGGGTATGTCACGCCGTGCCTGGGTCACGATATGTTGGAATTCGGCTGTTTTACAGCGCCGGGCCATGCGCCGTAACACGCTGTCGGCGCCGCTTTGCAGTGGCAGATGCAAATGTGGCATCAAACGGGCGTTGGAAAACAAGTCGAAAAAAGTTTCCGGCAATTCCCAAGGTTCCAGCGAACCTAAGCGTAAGCGGGGGATATCGGTTTCTGCCAGAATGGTTTTGATCAATGTACTCAGGTCGCTGTTGATGTCGCTGCCAAAGCCGCCGAGATGGACGCCGGTCAAAATGACTTCTTGAATGCCCTGGGCATGCAAGCGGTTGATTTCTTCAATAATCTCATCAAGTGGCCGACTTTTTTCTTCGCCGCGTGCCACCGTAACAATACAAAAGGTGCAGCGGTAACGACAACCGTCCTGAACCTTCACAAAGGCGCGTTGACGACCCCGGTTAAACAGCGCGGTTTCGCCTGGCTCTGTGGCCAATTGTGGCATGGCGGCGATGTTGAGTTGATTCAGCACGATGTCAACCAGCTGGTTTTTATCTTTGTTGCTGACGATTAAATCGACACCTAATAATTGCGCGGCTTCTTCTTCGTTTAAGCTGACATAACACCCGCTGACGACCAGTTTGGCTTCGGGATTATCGCGATGAATGCGGCGAATCAGTTGCCGCGACTTTCTGACCGCCTCCTGGGTAACGGCGCAGGAGTTGAGGATGATACAATCTGCCTGGTGACTATCACGGCAGATTGTGTGGCCAGCCTGCTGAAAGCCTTGCGCCCAGTTTTCAAGCTCCGCTTCATTAAGACGGCATCCCAATGTTTTTAGATGAATCTGCATGCGTTTTTTTATCCGAAAAACCAGTAAGTGACCAGGATGGCGGCTAAAATACCGGCAAAATCAGCTATTATCCCACAAGCGGCCGCATGGCGGATATTTTTGACGCCAACGGCACCGAAATAAACCGCCAGCACATAAAAGGTGGTCTCGGTACTGCCCTGAACGATGGCGGCCATGTGTCCTGCAAATGAATCTGCGCCATGTGTTTTCATGGTGTCGATCATCATGGCGCGGGCGCCGCTGCCGCTGAAGGGTTTCATCAAAGCCGTCGGCAGGGCATCAATAAAACGGTCATCCATGCCTATAAACAAAACCAGGTTACGAACACCGTGCTCAATCAAATGTAGTGCGCCACTGGCACGAAAAACGCCAATCGCAACCAGCATGGCCACCAGATAGGGAATAATGGTGATGGCTGTGCTAAAGCCTTCCTTGGCGCCTTCGATAAAGGCGTCATAGGCGTTGACACGCCGGTAAACGGCGCCCGCCAGGAATAATATGATCAATGAAAATAAAATAATATGACTGATAAGCGCGGATTGTTGCAGCATCTGTGCTTTAGTCAGGGTTGAGAAATAACCCAATATCAGCGCAATGATCAGGGTGAAAAACGAAAAATAAGCCAAAATAACCTTATCCAGCAGATTTATTTTTTGTACACGGGCAACGGCCAAAATGCCTGCCAGCGTTGACATATAGGTGGCAATCAGAATGGGAATAAAAACATCGGTCGGGTTGGTTGCGCCTAATTCTGCCCGGTAGGTAAAAATAGTAATCGGAAACAGGGTGACGGCCGAGGTATTGATGACCAAAAACAAAATCTGGGCATTGCTGGCCGTTTCTTTATCGGGGTTTAAACTCTGTAAGGCCTGCATGGCTTTGATGCCGAGCGGCGTAGCGGCATTATCCAGACCTAAGGCATTGGCCGAAATATTCATCACCATAGCACCTAAGGCGGGGTGATTAGCCGGCACGTCTGGCATCAGGCGTTGAAACAAGGGCGTCAAAAAGTGAGTCAATAAATGTACAAAACCGCTGCGTTCGGCGATTTTCATGAGGCCGAGCCATAATGACAGAACGCCGGTTAAGCCGAGAGAAATTTCAAAAGCCGTTTTGGATGATGAAAACAGCGCCGACATGATTTGGCTGAAAACCCCTGTGTCGTCGAGCCATAAAAATTTATACAGCGCCGAAACAAAAGCGGCAAAGAAAAAAAACAGCCAGATGATATTGAGCACGGAAGCTTTGAAAGAGAATAAAAATATTATTTTATCGGGCTGAACAGGTTTTGTCTGGTTGGCAGACAAAAAAAAGCTGTATCGGTCGATACAGCTCTAAGGATTGCTACATCACTAACGTGGGAGAAAAACATGAAATACTCAATGTTTGATTTCAAGTATGGTTGAATCACATGGGAAAACTTTGAGCTACTTCACAAAATATGACAATGGGCATCAGGCGGGAAAAGGATATGTACCTCGAAAGTGATGGTGATGCTGTTAGATGGCGTTGAAAATAGCTTGATAAGGGGTATAAACAGGTATAATACAGGGCTTTTCACTCAAGCCGGAGGGATGGATGAATATCGAAACATATATGGCGCAATTAGGGCGTAATGCGCGTCAGGCCAGTCGAGAAATGAGCAGGGCAGAGACCGGCCGGAAAAATCAGGCACTGATTAACATTGCCGAAGCATTACAGGCCAATCGTGAAACCTTGCAGGCAGAGAATCGGAAAGACCTTGAAAATGGAAAAAACAATGGTTTGGATAGCGCCTTATTAGACCGTCTGGAACTTAAAAACACAACCATCGACAGTATGATTGACGGCTTGAAACAGGTGGCGGCCTTAGCCGACCCTGTTGGCAGTATGACCGATTTGAATTATCGTCCCAGCGGGATTCAGGTCGGGCAAATGCGGGTGCCATTGGGTGTTATCGGTATCATTTACGAGTCGCGGCCTAATGTGACCGTTGACGCGGCCGCTTTGTGTCTAAAATCGGGTAATAGCTGTATTTTACGGGGTGGCTCTGAAGCAATACATTCGAATCAGGCCATCGCAGCCTGTGTTACCGAAGGTTTGAAGCAGGCCGGTTTGCCGGAAGCGGCGGTGCAGGTGGTTGAAACCACTGATCGGGAAGCTGTGGGCGCGTTGATTACGATGGATCAATATGTCGATGTCATCGTGCCACGCGGCGGCAAGGGTCTGATTGAACGGATTTCTCGCGATGCCACCATTGCCGTGATCAAGCATTTAGATGGTATTTGCCATGTTTACATTGATAATGATGCGGATGTTGATAAGGCGATCAATATTGCATTGAATGCAAAAACACACCGATATGGTGTTTGTAATGCGATGGAGACGTTGCTGGTGGGCGAAACCATTGCCGCCCGCGTTTTGCCATCACTGGCGCAGCAGTATCGGGAAAAAGGCGTCGAACTTCGAGGCTGCCTTAAAACATGTTCGTTAGTGCCTGATTGTATTAGAGCGACAGAAGACGATTGGAAGACCGAATATCTGGCGCCGATATTGTCTATCCGGATTGTTTCAGGGATTGATGAAGCGATTGAACATATCAATCAATACAGTTCTGCACACACCGAAAGTATTGTTACCGAAAATTACACGCTGGCACGACGTTTTTTAAGGGAAGTCGACTCCAGTTCAGTCATGGTGAATGCGTCAACCCGTTTTGCCGATGGCTATGAATATGGCTTGGGCGCTGAAATTGGTATCAGTACCGACAAACTTCATGCGCGAGGCCCGGTGGGTTTGCACGGGCTGACGACACTGAAATATGTGGTGCTGGGCGATGGTCATATCCGGCAATAATGTTGGGCGTTTATGGCGGAACCTTTAATCCGGTTCATTATGGACATTTGCGAACGGCATTTGAGGTCAAAGAATTTTTCAGGCTGCATGAAATTCGCTTGATTCCGTGCCGTATTCCGGCCCATCGCGAAACGCCTGCTGTGTCTGCCGAGCTTCGCTTGCAATTGCTACAGCTGGCGATAGCCGATTTACCCGGCTGGATTGCCGATCGCAGGGAGATCGATCGGCCCGGTCCGTCGTATATGGTGGACACACTGGCTTCGTTACGTGATGAATTTCCAGAACAAGCCATCGTGCTTTTTATGGGCGCCGATGCGTTTGAAGGGATTGAAACCTGGCATCGATGGGCTGATTTATTCCTGTTTGCGCATGTCGTTGTCATGACCCGGCCGGGTTACAAAACAGGAACGCTATCGTCAAAATTGGCGTCTAAGATAACCGATGATGTCGATCGACTGCGATGCACGAGAGGTGGTGCGCTCTATTTTCACAATGTTACGCCACTTGCGATATCATCATCAAAAATCCGCCAACTGATTGCGGCAGGGTGTGACCCAAAATTTCTAATGCCGGATGCGGTGATCCAGGCAATTTATCAACATAATCTTTATCAACAGACAGGTCTTTGAATGCAAGCCGAACAATTATTGAAAACCGTTACCGATGTTATCGACGAACATAAAGGAGAAAATATTACCGCTCTCGATGTGCGTGATAAAACCACGGTAACCGATTACATGGTTATTGTGACCGCAACATCTGAGCGTCATGCTCGCGCCTTATGCAGCTATGTTTCCGAAAAAGTGAAGAAGCTTGGGATCAGTCACCCTGGCTTTGAAGGTGAGCAGGGCTCCGACTGGGTATTGTTGGATTTAGGCGATGTTATTCTGCATGTGATGACAGCACAGGCGCGTGAGTTTTATCAATTGGAGAAACTTTGGCGTATGGATGCCAGTCAGGACAATGAGAGCGCGGTGAATCGGTAAATCCAGCACCTCGTCCTGAAGGACAAGGGTTTTTTACTTAAATTTTCATTGCACCTTTTCATCCTCACCATAAATGGCGAGGCATTACGAGGTGCCGGGTAAATTCATCATACACGTTAGGTCTGCGTAACATCAGATATTTAAGATAATTGCAGGTCGGCCGATTAAGACAGTATTGAAACAGGAGCCGATAATGAAGCAAATCAGCATACTTTCAGGCGTGTTACTGGCCATGTTTGTCTTGCCGGCCTGTACGGGTATGAATAAACAAGCGCAGTCAGACGTTATTTTGACGGCGACCAGTCAAGCGCAAATACAGTCTGTGGCCGGCTTGACGGCATTGCAACGGCGCTATAAAGCCGAGCAGGCGGCTGCAATCGATGCCTATCGACAATTGGCGGCATTGTTGTTTCAACAAACGTTGCCAGATGGCGCGCGTGTTGGTGAAAAAGTCGTAAAAGATGAGTCATTTCGTTTTTATGTGGACAATTATTTGCGCGAAGCTAAAGCGCAACGAATGTACGATAAGCATTTTGCCCGCGTCAATTTGCGTTTAACCGTGAGCGACCGTTTCAGGCAGTGCATGGAAAACCCGCTCACGGTGCAGCACTGTGTGTCGGAAGACAATAAGCTGTTATTCAGTCGCATTGGCTACCGGCAGGCGACGAAAAAAAGTGTTAATTTAAACTGTATGTCGGCCGATTGCCGTGGCCAATTCTCCATTGCCGGCTTCAGTCGGGAAAAACATGTCGTCGACAGAGCGTTATTGCAAGCCGGTTTGTATGATAGCGAATGGTTGTTAAATACGTCGGCTAAAATTGCCATGCGCTATTTTTTATTGACCCAATTTCCACCCACACATTGATAATGACTGTAACACGATTGATTTTTTTGAGTGTTATCGCCTTGATGATACAAGCTTGTGCAACAACACCGGATAACAAACATACGGATGAAACTGCCCCGGAGGTCATTAGCAGTCAAGGTCAGGCGGAGATTCAACAGGGTGCTGTCATCGAAGCTCGCCTGAAGGCGATTCAACAGGCGATTCGACAAGCGGCAAAAGCCGCTGGCAGGCATTCGTCAAGGGATTTGATCGCTAATACAAAGGTCGTCGATGAATGGCGCGAAAATAACCACTATTTTGTACAGATTGTCGCCGTTGTCGGGCAGCAGGAAGGCTGTCAAGCGAGCTATAAAAAAAGAATTGTCGCAACCGCATTCCCGATTGTAACGACAGGCCAGATCAGCGGTAATGAATCGCAGGATTTATATGGCGGTATTCCGCGCGAAATCATGAATCAGCTGATGGAAACCGGGGATTTTATCGGCCGCAATCAAACTCGAACGGTTTTGTATGCACGGCCCGATTTGGCGCCCGAGATTATGACCACCAGTCAATACGGCGATAATACGATTCAACAATTGGCCAGGCAAAATAACAGTCAGTTTGTTTTATCCGGTGTGATTCGTGATTTCGAAGTAGAATCAACAGATTATATTCGTGGCGCGGGTCTGTTGGCACAGGCTAAATCGGCCTTACGTGATGTTATCGTTCGACGTGGTATCACTCTGGACGTTTATGTCCATGATGGCTTGAGTGGCGCCTTGTTATTTCAGCATCGCTATTCAGACTCTATTCTGGGTGATGTGTGGATTCCTGTTGGCTACTCTGTTGGCAGTGCACGGTTTAAAGCGACGCCGGCGGGGGAAAAAATTTCCCGTATCATAAAAATGGCGACACAGGATATTCATCGGGTTTTCAGTTGTTATCCATTCACTACACGCATCGTAAAAATCAATGATAACGGGCTTGTCATTGCCGCCGGGGCGCAGGATAAATTAAAAGTCGGTGATAAGTTCGTGGTTTACGGCAATAGTCGCAGTCTGTATGGCTTAGGGAATAGTCAGGGTAATAAACAGGCCATCGGTTTATTGACACTCGATGCGGTTAATGTTCAGTTTTCAACGGGACATTTGGAGGTGCCGACCAATATCCGCAAAATCAAGGTGGGTGACTGGGTCAAAAGCTGGTAATCAGCGGCTTTGCTGATAAATTGGTAAAGCGTCGATGCGTCGATCGATAATATTTATCATTTTTTTATACGCCGGACTGTTCACAGTGCCAAAGCGACTTGAAAATTCCCACAGCGTCAGGTTGTCCGGTAAATATTTAATATCGGGCATGAAGGCGTGATAGTCCTTGATATTGTGCATGGCTTTCTGAATTTTGCGTGCCATTTTGGGAGACTCAGTTGCTGTTTGGCCTAATTTAAGGCCAGCGCGGTCGGCCGCCAAATCGCTAAAACTGAAGCCGCTGGACGTTTTTAAGTCAGCCAGTTCTTTGTTTTGTCCCAGCATTTCCGTCAAGCTCACAACGCCGGTAGCCGCTAATGCGGCAGAGCCTGTAAAATGTTTAGCCAAATCGGTGCGGTGGTATAAATACACTGGATAATATTTCGAGGTTGACAGTTGGATCGGAATAAAATTACGCAGCTCTTTCTTATTGACATAACTGCTGGCCGCCAACAGTAAAGCCCGGTTTTCTTCAACAGCGTTACCCAATGTGGAGCGTTGATAAGCTGCCAGAAACAGGGGTTGCAGTATGTCGGCCAAGGACAGGCGTTTGACTGGGTCATGTTTGTCAATAACGTGATTGATGATCTGCTGATAAAACAGCAGGGATTGATTTTCGGTATTTCTGGTTTGCGTATTCGACGTTTTAAAATGGGTCAGATAGGTGACGGTCAGTCGTTTGGGTTGAATCTGGATAGCGCGAATATGTTGGGCGGCAAGAATATAATATTGTTTTAAATCGGTATGTTGAATAACGCTTTCGATGATGTGGCCGGCAAACTCATCGGCGACCGCAATACGACCGATCCGGAGCTGGTCAATTGCTGGAAAGCCATTGATTTGATGAAGTTTAAAACGAATATTGATCACCGGTCCGAAAACGTTTTCAGGCAAAAACAGGCTGATTCGAAAATGCATGGCATTATCTGTGAGCGAGACCATCGCGGCACTTTTGATGAGATGGTTCAGCAGGTAATTGATCGCAATATTCAAATCCTGCTCGCTTAACTGCAGCGTATGAATCGGTTTTTGGCTGTTACCGCTAAAATTGAGTATTTGTTTGGCACGGGCGATATGTTGTTGGTCAAGGGCTTGCAGGTGAGTGACTGTCGGGCGTTGTTCAATCGCAAAAAACAGCACGACCGCCAGTAAAACGGGCGGTAGTGTAATAATGATAAAGAGTAGCCTGACGCCGTTCAGCATTTAGATAAAATTGAGGTGAAAACTAGCGTCATTCAGATAACGTGCTTCCTGTTCCAGGTCGGCCCGGGTTAACGGTGCTTGTTCCAGCCAATGATCTGAAAAGTTCAGATAAATATGCTTTTTTTCCAGTTTAAAATTAAATTCAGGGCGCAGGCTATAACGGTTTCGGTGCAGCAAAACGGCCAGCCGCAAAATAATCGTCATCAAAATGCCTTTTCGATCCCAGGGGCTATGTAACTTTTTAAACCGTGATTTGGCAAAGCGCTTACGGTGCGTTTTGATCATCGCCGCCAGCAGAGCCTGGTCTTGGCGGGAAAACCCGGCAAGATCGCCATTTTCAATGATATAGGCACTATGTTTGTGATAGCCGCTGTGCGCAATGCTTTGACCGATTTCATGCAATTCGGCGGCCCAGTGTAAAAATTGCCGGGCTTCTGCATTTTGATATAAGGCTGAATCAGAGGGTAGTTGATTGAGCATATAGTCGATCGTCTGCTTCAGGTTTTCAGCATGGCGCTGGTCGACGTGGTAATACTCGGCAACGGTACGGCTGGTTTCGGAGCGGATGTCGTGGTTGTAAAGGCGGCCTAACAGATCATGAATCAGGCCTTCCCGTAAGGCGCCATCAGAAACCGTCATCTGCTCAATATTGAGCATCTGAAAGGTGGCGTAAACAATGGCGACTGCACCGACAAAAACGGGGCGGCGCTCGTCGCTGAGCTCAGGTAATGGGACTTCGTCAATATGCGCATATTCGAACAAGGTTTCGACCAGTTTTTCAAGCCCATCCCAGGTAATGCCGTTATTACTCCAGCCTGCAGCATGCAGGACATTGCGTATCGCTTTCAGGCTGCCAGAAGCGCCTATCGCTTCATCCCATTGGTTGCGGTTAAATTTCTGTTGAAAGGGTTCCAGTCGTTGTTCGGCCAGTAATACAGCACTTTTAAAGCGTTTTTTTGACAGTTTACCGTGTTTGAAAAAGCGCTTGCTGAAGGTTACGCAACCCATGTGCAGACTTTCTTTATCCAGTGGCACATCATTTTGGCCAATAATATATTCGGTGCTGCCACCACCAATATCCATTACCAGGCGCTTGTTGGCATGGCTGCCTAAGCTGTTGGCGACACCTTGATAAATCAGTCGTGCCTCTTCAATACCGGAAATAATATGGATAGGGTGGCCTAAGGCTTTTTCAGCGCTGACAATGAACTGGCGTGCGTTCTTAGCCGTTCTGAGCGTATTGGTGCCAACGATGCTGACTCGATCGGGGGGGAAGTTCCGAATGCGTTGACCAAAGCGCTCAAGACATTCGAGTGCACGTTTTTGTACGACTGGATCGAGATAGCCTTCTTCATCCAGTCCTTCGGCCAGCCGTACCATTTCCTTCAAGCGGTCGATTGTTTGCAATTTGCCATCGGTGAGGTTGCAAATAATC
>CAYUAE010000024.1:0-19029 GCA_964442675.1 uncultured Methylomarinum sp. | reverse complement strand
CATGAATAAACGGCTTTGTGGCGTAATGGCATAAAAATAGACTAGAATGGCGGGCTGTATTTTACCTTAGTTTAAATGGATAAAGATATAAATGTCCCGAGAGACACATGATAAGCGGCTTCAATCACTAAAACACTGGCTTCAAAATGACCTCGGGCTGGAAATCAGCGACTTTCGGCCAGCATCTGAAGACGCCAGTTTCAGGCGTTATTTCAGAGTTCTGCACACCCAGGGACAGCATATCGTCATGGATGCCCCACCGGCCAGCGAAAATATCCGTAGTTTTATCGAGATTGCCGCAATCCTTAAACAAACAGGCATTCATAGCCCTGATATTTTGGCCCATAACCTGACCGAAGGCTTTATGTTACTGGAAGATTTAGGCCAAATCAGCTTTTTTGACCAGTTAAACACCGAAACGGCGGAAACCTTATATCAAGGCGCCTTTGATTGTTTATTCAAATTACACAGCCAACTCCCGGCCGCACATTTACCCTTGCCCGCTTATGATGCCGCCTTGCTGCAAAAAGAGCTGGATATTTTCTACCACTGGTTTGCCGAACGTCATTGTGGTGTGACTATGCCATCCACATTACAACAGCAGCTGAATGCCTGTTTAATCCATTCCGCCCTGGAACAACCTGTTTTCTTTGTCCATCGGGATTTCCATTGCCGTAATCTGATGGTTGTGCCTGAAAACAGTCCAGGTGTGATTGATTTTCAGGATGCAGTCACAGGACCTGTCACCTATGATTTAGTGTCCTTACTCCGTGATTGCTATCTGCAATGGCCCGACGAACAGGTGGAGGACTGGCTGAATCAGTATTACCAACGCCTGCTTTCTGCAGGATTAATTCAGACGACTGCCTCTCAATTTAAGCGCTGGTTTGATTTAATGGGCTTACAACGCCATTTGAAGGCAATTGGTATTTTCGCCCGCCTGTATTATCGGGATAACAAGCCGGGCTACCTGCCCGATATTCCGCGAACCTTGCGCTATATTCGTGCTATCAGTCAGTCTTATCCCGAACTGGCCGAATTTGACCAGTTTTTGACCCAAACCCTGTTACCCCATTTTCCTGAACCTGTATGAAAGCCATGATTTTAGCCGCAGGCCGCGGCGAACGCATGCGCCACTTGACCGACACCCTGCCCAAGCCTCTGCTGCGGGTTAATGGCAAACCCTTGATTCAATATACGATTGAAAACCTGGTGACCGCCGGATTCAATGATATTGTGATTAACCTGGCCTATCTGGGGCATAAAATCCGTGATTTTGCAGGTAACGGTCAGGCTTTTGGCTGCCAGATCAGTTATTCCGATGAAGGTGACACAGCGCTGGAAACCGCCGGCGGCGTTCGTCACGCCTTGCCATTACTGGGTGATGCACCGTTTTTGCTGATCAATGCCGATATCGCCTGCGATTATCCCTTAATCCATTTAAAAAATCGTCCCGTTAAAAAGGCGCACCTGGTGCTGGTATCAAATCCTCCACACCACCCGGAAGGCGATTTTCATTTGCAGCATGATGGCATTTTGGCACAGCACGGTGCAACTAAGCTGACGTATAGCGGCATCGGCGTGTTTGACCCCAGCCTGTTTTCCAACTTGCCATCAGGACCGCTAAAATTAGGCGCCGTACTGCGTCATAACATGCCGTCTCCAGATATCACCGGCGAAAAACATCAGGGTTTCTGGATGGATATTGGCACCCCCGAACGCTTAAAAGTACTGGCGCAACAGCTTAGATGAAAAATGGCTCACAAGCCTTCTTCGTCTGCGGATAAGCTTTTACGCCGGTCGTATTTGTCGTAATTGATAAAACAATACGGCCCATGCACCTAAAACGCCTAACAGCGCTGAAACCGCCAACAAGCTCAATGTTTCAGTTAAACTTAAGAACAACAATTCAAACTGCCCCTGATAAAGACCGGCGATGTTCTCGACCGGCTCGCTTAGCGCAAATACCACCAGGGTGATCAATATCCAGGCCAATGCCCCGGCAAACAGCCCCAGCCAGAAACCGGTGTAAATAAAAGGACGTTGCACGAAAGCATGGGTTGCCCCCACTAATTTGGCAATCAGCACTTCTTCGCGTCGGCTCTGCAGCTCCAGCCGGATAGTATTGCCCATAATAAAAATAATGGCTATCGCCAGCAGGCTGTTCAACACCATGACAGTGCGCTGCAACAAGGCACTGATGCTTTGCAAGCGCTTTACCCACAGCATATCCAACTGTACGAAATCGACGGCAGGATAACGCTCAAGTTTTTCCATCAATCGCTCGATTGCCTCAGCATCCATAGACTTTGCCACGGGCAGCACCTGCAGGACAATGGGTAATGGGTTACTGTCCAGTGCTGCCAGCGCATCGCCGAAGCCGCTGTATCTCTTGAATTCTTCCATTGCCTGTCGCTTGCCGATCAGTTTGACCGTAGCAACCTCGGGTAGCGCCTTAATGCTTGCGGCCAGCGTTTTGGCCTCCCTGTCATGCACCTTTGTTTTCAGAAAAACCGAAATTTGATTGCTGGTTTCAAGACTGCCGCTTAATTGTTGAATATTTTTAACCATCAAATAAAAGCCACCAGCCAAGGTTAACGTCACCGACAACACGAGTACGGTCATCAATGAGGTAAAAGGGGTTTTCATGATGCGGCCAAGACTCGCAAACAAGACGCGAACATGCTCCAGCAGGTAAATTTTGACTGTTTCACTGACCGGTTTTTGTGATTTCCGTTGCGATTTTGCCATCACCCCTCCTGCACCAACTGGCCATGATCAAGCTTTAACACGCGATAATTCATCCTGGAAATCAGGTCAATATCGTGACTGGCAATCAAGACCGTCACACCAACCTGTTGGAACTGTTCAAACAAATGCATGACCTCTTCAGATAATTCCGGATCCAGGTTACCGGTCGGCTCATCGGCCAGAATCAATCGTGGCTTGTTGACAACCGCCCGCGCAATCCCGACGCGCTGCTGCTCCCCCCCAGACAAAGCCAAAGGATATTTTTTTTCCTGCCCTAACAAGCCGACTTTATCCAGCGCCGCACGTACCCTTCGGCCTATTTCATGATGATGATAGCCTGACACCACCAACGGCAAGGCAACATTATCAAACACGGTCCGATCCAGAAGTAATTTATAGTCCTGAAAAATCAACCCCAGTTGTCTGCGAATATACGGAATCTGCCGTTCACTGACGCGATTAAGGTTTTTACCGGCCAGGATGACATGACCGCGACTGCATTTTTCCATCATCGCAATCAGTTTCAGCAAGGTACTTTTACCGGCACCGGAATGGCCGGTTAAAAACGCCATTTCGCCTGGCGCCAGATAAAAGCTGACATCCTGCAAGGCATCACCGGCATCCGGGTAGCGTTTACTCACATGATCAAAAGTCAGCATAGCTTGCGTCCTTTAGTCTTGATCGAATAATGCATCAATGAAGACTTTGGCATCAAAGTCCTGCAAATCATCAATCCCTTCGCCAACACCAATAAACCGGATCGGCACACCAATTTGCCGCGCCAGCGCAAAGATTACCCCGCCTTTGGCGGTGCCATCAAGCTTGGTCAAGGCGATCCCTGTCAGCGCAACCGCCTCATTAAACAAACGGGCTTGAGACAAGGCATTCTGTCCTGTGCCCGCGTCCAGAACCAGCAACACTTCATGGGGTGCGTTTTCATCCAGTTTAGCCATAATCCGTTTGATTTTACTGAGCTCATCCATCAAATTAGACTTGGTATGCAAACGCCCGGCCGTATCGGCAATCAATACATCAATGCCTTTAGCCTGAGCCGATTGTACGGCATCAAAAATAACCGAAGCAGAATCAGCCCCGGTATGTTGCGCAACGACAGGAATCGAATTACGCTCACCCCAGGTTTCCAATTGTTCCACCGCAGCTGCTCTGAAGGTATCCCCTGCCGCCAACATAACCGAATGCCCCTGATTCTGCAGTCGTTTAGCCAGCTTGCCAATGGTTGTGGTCTTCCCTGCCCCGTTCACGCCAACCACCAAAATAACAAAAGGCCGGTCTTGCTCGGGAATCTGTAATGGCTGACTGCATGGTGCCAAAATATCATAAAGATACTGTTTCAAGGCTTGTGTCAGGGCTTCGGAATCTTCTAATTGATGTTTTTCCAGATTTTCTGTCAAATGTTGCAAGATCTCCTGGGTCACATCGATGCCGACATCAGCCATTAACAAACTGGCTTCAATCTCTTCTAAAGCATCTTCATCAATTTTACGGCCGGCTAACTGTGTCAGCACCCCGCCCAAACCAGACCGCGTTTTTTGTAACTGTTTCTTCAGCCGAACCAGCACATTTTCCGGTTCGACTTCGATAGCTGTCGGCGGAATAACGCGTTCAGGCGATACGGGTGTAACGTCAACGGCTTCCCGCGTTTCAACGGCGGGTGGGAGCGGTTTTTCATATGCACTGTACACAGAGATTGCAATCAGCGGCAGCATTAACAATGCTGCGAATGCACTATGCGCAAGCGCTATCACCGGAAGGGTATAAGGCATCACTGACATCAAAATGCCGAGCGTTATTTGAACGATCAACACGATACTGAGCAATAACCCCCAGCGCCTCAAGGGCTTGGGATTATTTGCATGCGTCGCTCTCCACATCAATACACTCAGATAAATAAACAACACCAGCGCCCCGACCCGGTGCAGCCAAAGCGCCGCAATTTTAGCCGGATAATCCAATGTGCTGATTTGTCCCGTTTCAAGTCCCTGAAAAATATTGAAGGCGGCGTAAAAATCAATCGTATCAGGCAACCACTGCCCCTGGCATAACGGAAAACCGGCACATACTGTTGCCGCAAAATTGTTACTGACCCAGCCTCCCCAAAATACTTGCAGGCCAAGCAATAACATGCCAAACCAAGTCAACAAACGCAGGCCGGTTTGTGGCGTTTGTCTTGAGCATAATCCATCCCGTATTCTAAAATACACACCACTGGCACCCCAGAACACCATCATCCCGGCAAACCATTGCAGCGTTTGCATTAAAGGCATAGCCTGCCAGGCAGCAGGCCAGATTTCCCACGCGATTAAAGCAACAGCCAATGCCGTTAACAATACAGAACTCACAACACTAAAAAGTCGCGCCTGTTTTTGAAATCCACTCAGCAGTAACATCAAGACACTCAATACCGCTAATAATGCTGTACTGGCCTGATAGGCAAGCTGCAGCCAATTGACTTGCTCAGGCGAGAGGATTAACAGTTGCCGCCAGAGATCAAGCAGACCGGGTGATAATTGACCCGTCATTTGTCCATAACAGGCGGGCCAGTCGGCACAGGCCAGACCTGCCTCCGTCAAGCGCAAATAACTGTTTAACAGAATAGTAATGAATGCAATAATTGCAGTAAATAGTGATAATTTTCTAAACATGCGTTAACTCGTTTAACCTATTTGTGAAATTCTGAGTAATTTGGCTAAATCTTTTTTAACATCATACGGATCAAAACCAGGACGATATTTCATCATCAGATTTCCTAATGGATCCATTAAAATCAACCAACCGTTGCCCGGCGCCTCTTGAATCAGCAAACGTAATTTTTTCGCCAGCGCAGGCTTTGCTTTTAATCTTAAAATTCTTTGATCATCTTTCCAGAGCGGCGCTAAATTTTCAGGATTAACCTCGGCCAGGAAGATGACGGCACGACGAATACGGGTTAAGTCCTTGTTCATCATTAGACGCAGCTGCCGGGTTTTATGTATGGCTTCCAAACAATCGTGTTGGCACGTTTTTTTAGAGACAATATTTAACAATACCCAGTGCCCCTTCAGCTCCTTTATATTTTCGGCTGAAAACGTATCCCAGCCTTCCAGCTCATTACGCTCTGTCGTTATCACCGGCCTGATCAACTCACCTCGATTAGTGCTCGCATTAAACCATTCAGGATGCTCGGCCAAATACCAGGCAATCATAAAAGGAATGACTGACATAGCGAATAAAATCAGAATTATATTTCGGTTATTTTTAAATGGCTTATTCATCAGTTTTTTTAAAACTCATCCAAATCATCAGTAGGGTTAATGTCAGCGCCAATCCAAACCACTGCATGGCATAGGCATAGTGTTTTTCAGGGGGCATTTTAGTCGCGATTCGCCACTCCCTGACGTAGCCTCCAGGAAGCTCTGCATCCATTTCAATCTGGAAATCCAGTAATGCATAGCCTAGCTTTTGTGCAATCAAGCCTGTATTGACAACCTGCACCACAGCTGGCCAGCCCGGTGTCGGAATATCGGCTCCATCCAACATATACCCCACTTGAGGAAAATGATTGACTCGACCTCTTATCACCACTTCGGTTTCAGTCAGCCCAATATCCGGCAACTGCCGTCGATCTTTATTCATTGGAACCCAGCCCCGGTTGACTAAAACCGCTTCTGCTTTACCCTCAATTTTTAAGGGTGTCATGACATAATAGCCAACCTTCCCCTGATACATTTGATTGTCAATCAATATTTGATGCTGGCTATCAAAAACGCCTTTAACCTTGACCCTGCGGTATTGTAATTGTTTTAACGATGGATTATGCAGAGCAGTCAAATCGACCGGGGATAATTTTGATTCTGTTTGCCGCTCTTGTTGTAACTGCTCTTTTTCATGCGCGCGTCTGATTTGCCAATTTCCCAGCGACAATAACAGCACCATCATAACGATATAGCCGAAGCCAATTTTCCAGTTAAATTGCAGAACAGGTTTATTTTTTTTCATAAAGATTGGCTTTTCATCATAAATATCCGAAAATGAACTTTTATCCAGGATTCAAAACATGCCTATCAAAGTCATAATCATCATCGCTTTTCTATTTATTGTTTATAACCTGGCCATGGCCTTGTTCTATTTGGTTAAACGCAAGGAAAATGATATTGAAGCATCGAAAAAAACCGCTAAGGCGTTAACCTGGCGAATCGGCCTGTCTCTCTCATTATTTCTTTTAATTATTTTGGCCTATGCATTGGGTCTGATTGAGCCTAAAGGCATCGGTGCACGTATGCAACAGATCAGACACATGCAACAAACCCAATCGCCTTAAACCAAACAAAAAAAAAGCGCGATCTATTTCAGACCGCGCTTTTTGCAGGCTATAACGGCCAGTTTACAGTAAGTAAACAAAGATAAACAAACCTAACCAGACAACATCGACAAAGTGCCAATACCAGGCCGCACCTTCAAAACCAAAGTGATTTTCGGGGGTAAAATGGCCTTTCCAGCTTCTGAACAATATCACTGATAACATGATAGCGCCGACACAAACATGAAACCCGTGAAAGCCTGTCAACATAAAAAAGGTTGAGCCGTAAATCCCTGAACCCAATGTCAGCCCCATTTCATGATACGCTTCATAGTATTCAAATGCTTGTAAGCCGACAAACAGAAAGCCAAGTGCGACAGTTGCGATCAAACCTTTGATTAACTGATCCCGTTTTTTGGCTAACAAGCCATGATGTGCCCAAGTCACAGTGACACCACTGGTCAATAGAATCAATGTATTGATCAAAGGCAATCCAAAAGCCCCCATCGGCTCAAATTCACCACCAACTTCCGCAGGACCATTGGTCGGCCATGTCGCTTCAAAAGCTGGCCACAATAAATCCTTGGTCGCACGTGCAGGGCCATCGCCTATTCCACCCAACCAGGGTACCGACAGATTGCGGGTGTACCATAAGGCGCCAAAGAAAGCCGCAAAAAACATGACTTCCGAAAAGATGAACCACATCATCCCCATCCGATATGAAATCCCGACACTGTGATTATACATTCCGGATTCACTTTCACTCGCTTGCAACGCAAACCAACCCGTCAACATCAGAATAAATAATGACAAGCCAAAAATCATCATAGTTGGTCCAATCGATGATCCGTTCAAATAATTGGCAAGCCCTGCCAACATCATCATCAGGCCGAATGTCCCAATAAACGGCCATACCGCCTTATGTGGAACGTAATAAGTATCATTGGTAGACATAAACCTTCCCCTATCGTGTTATTTTTTACTGATTGCGATCAGTATTATCAAAAAATGTATATGCTAGCGTAATCGTTTTATAGCGTTCAGGCAGTTTTGGGTCAATCACAAAACGCACCGGCATGGTTTTCTTTTCATGAGGTGCAAAAGTCTGTTGCGAAAAACAAAAACATTCTGTCTTTTTTAAGTATTCTGCCGCCAGGCCAGGCGAAACACTTGGAATGGCTTGTGCGACTAACGGCTTATCGGTTTTATTTTCAGCGACAAAGTTGACGGTATAGTATTGCCCCGGATGAATCTTCAACTTTGGCGTCACACTGTAAAAAATCATCGGTGTCGATTTATTCAACGACGTGACAAACTCTATCGTCAGCTCCCGATTTTTATCCACAGGGTATTGTGTTTCAGCCACCGCTGTTTCATTGGTTTTTCCATTCAAACCGGTCACATCACAAAGCACATCGTAGAGAGGCACCAAAGCATAACCAAACCCGAACATGGCAACAGCAATCAGCACCAGCTTTTTTGCCAGATTCCGGTTTTTTTGTTGTACGTCGTTGTTATGTGTAGTCATTCGCTAATCGCTTTGAGTACAGCATTGACATAAATCGCAAAGGCAATGCCCGCCAACACAATGGCTAACAGAATATTTTTAGTTTTTGTCGTCATCTTTTACCTGCCCCCCAGTGGCATTAACCACTGGGGGTTCGCTATACCTTATAAATGCTCAGTCGGGATTTTTTCTGGAGGCGTCGTAAACGTATGGTATGGCGTAGGCGATGGCAACGTCCATTCCAAACCATGTTTACTCGCATCTTCCCAAACTTCGTCCGTTGCTTTCCCTGTTCCGCCGCGAATCGTATCGATCACGATATACACAAACAGCAACTGACTGAATCCATAGATAAAGGCACCAATACTGGAAATCATATTCCAGTCTGCAAATTGCACCGCATAATCAGGAATACGTCTTGGCATACCCGCTAATCCCAGAAAATGCTGAGGGAAGAACAGGATATTGATTGAGATTGCCGACAACCAGAAATGCAACCGACCAATGCGTTCGTTATACATATTGCCGGTCCATTTTGGCAGCCAGAAATAGCCCGCAGCCATCAGAATAAATACCGATGCCGGTACCAATGTATAGTGAAAATGAGCCACAATAAAATAAGTATCATGGTATTGCAAATCACTTGGCGCGACCGCCATCATCAGCCCGGTAAAACCGCCTAAGGTAAACAGTACAACAAAAGCAATGGAAAACAACATAGGCGTTTCGAAGGTCATCGCCCCTTTCCACATGGTTGCCGTCCAGTTAAAGATTTTAACACCCGTCGGGATCGCAATCAGCATGGTTGCATACATAAAATATAGTTCACCCGCAATCGGCATGCCCACAGTAAACATATGATGCGCCCACACGATGAACGACAAAAATGCAATAAAACCTGTCGCCCAAACCATTGAGGTATAACCAAACAAGGGCTTACGTGCGAATACTGGAATGATCGTTGACGCCACACCAAAGGTTGGCAAAATCATAATATAAACTTCAGGGTGTCCAAAAAACCAGAAGATATGTTGATATAAAACTGGATCACCGCCACCTGCCGCATCAAAGAAGCTGGTATCAAAGAAACGGTCTGTCAATAACATGGTTACCGCACCCGCGAAAACAGGCATGACCGCAATGAGCAAAAATGCGGTAATTAACCAGGTCCAGACAAACAATGGCATTTTCATCATGCCCATACCTGGCGCACGCATATTAAAAATGGTGGCAATGATATTGATCGCCCCCATGATGGACGAAATCCCCAGCAAATGTACGGCAAAGATTGCAAATGGTAATGCTTTACCGGTTTGCAAAACCAGCGGTGGATAAAATGTCCACCCTGCCGCCGGGCCGCCACCTTCCATAAACAAAGTGCTTGCCATCAGCAAAATACCGGCAACCAACATCCAGAAGCTCATGTTATTCATGCGCGGTAATGCCATATCTGGCGCACCGATCATCAACGGAATCATCCAGTTTGCCAAACCAACGAAAGCCGGCATCACAGCACCGAATACCATGACCAACGCATGCATGGTCGTCATGGAATTAAAGAATTGCGGCTCGACAAACTGCATACCCGGCTCGAATAATTCAGCCCGGATGATCAGCGCCATGCTTCCGCCCACAAAAAACATGATGAGCGAAAAGACCAAATACATAGTCCCAATATCTTTATGGTTGGTGGTTGTTATCCACCTCAGGATCCCCTTTGCAGGACCATGATCATGATGTTCATCATGCTCAGCTATTACAGCAGACATATTCAATACCTCTTACATTTATAAATTCAGATCGCAAAGAAAGTTATTCTTCATCCGTGTCGTCATTTGCACCCGCCGCATTCTGCATGGCTGCAATTTCAGATGGTTGAACCATATCACCTACAGAATTACCCAGTCCATTCCGGATAAACGTAGCCACGGCTGCAAAATCAACCGCATTCAACATCTGTCCGAAAGCAGGCATCATTCCTTTACCATTGAACATGACTTCAATCTGTTGCTTGATGTCACCGGTTACAATCGGACTGCCTTTGATGGCGGGAAATGTTCCCGGCATACCTGAACCATCCGGCATATGACAGGATGCACAGTTATTGGTATAAACCGTTTCACCTTTCGCGACCAATTCTTCTTTAGTCCACGACTTCTCGGCTGCACTCGCTTCAGCAGCGGCAGCTTCTTTCTGCTGTTCAACCCATTGTTTATAATCTTCTTTTTCCATCGCGACAACGACAATAGGCATAAAAGCATGATCCTTACCGCACAGTTCCGTACATTGGCCACGATAGGTACCAGGCTTTTCGATATAGGTCCAGGCGTCATTAATAAAACCAGGGTTGGCATCTTTTTTCCAGCCCAGATCAGGCACCCACCAGGAGTGGATCACATCAGCCGAGGTAAATAAGAAGCGGATTTTGGTGCGAATAGGCACCACCAGCGGATGATCAACATCCAGCAAGTAGTTTGGCACTGTTCTCGGATCTATCCCCGACCCTTTCTGCCGGGCCTTATTACTCGCCTCATCCAGGCTACTGAAGAAGTGAATACCATTATCCAGATATTCATACTCCCATTTCCATTGCCATCCTGTTACCTTGATACTCATGTCGGCATCCTGAATATCATCCATTTCCAGCATCGTCTTAGTGGCTGGAATCGCCATGCCGATCAGAATTGCAGTGGGGATAATCGTCCAGATGATTTCGACCGTTGTATTATGGTGAAACTGTTCAGCTTTATGTCCTTTCGATTTACGGTGATGATAAATCGAATAGAACATGGTTCCAAATACTCCAATGCCGATAAACACACAAATCCATAAGATAAGCATATGGAGATCGTGTACATCTTTACTGACTTGTGTAACGCCCTCGGTTAAATTGAGCGTGTAATCTGCATGTGCCGAACCCAGCCCGAATATTGACAGAGCCAAGCCAGCAAACAATTGCCTTGCTTTCTTCACGGAGCAGCCTCCTGGTTTTATTTATTGATAAACTTTAGAATGTAGCGTTGTTTTCTTCCTTTGCAACCTGCTCCTTCCAAAAACAGGTTTGCGTTGACCTACCAGTTTTCCATCAAATGCCACACATTAACCGGGGTATATTACCGCATCATCCATTTTCAAGCTAGTCGCGACACAAGTATTTTGTAAAAACAGGTTTTTTTCCTTATCGTGCGCAACTCCATTTTATCGTCGCCAAAATTACACGGTTTTCTGTGTACTTCAACCGCTTTTAACGCAAACGAGATATCGAAGGAAGATGCCAGTCCCTAATCTGACTGCGTCAGAAACATAGCGTCACCATAACTGAAAAAACGATAGCGCTGTGACACCGCATGCTGATAAGCGCACATGATATTATCATAGCCTGCAAAGGCTGAAACCAACATCAACAAGGTCGATTGCGGCAAATGAAAATTGGTTAACAAAGCGTCTACCGAGCGAAACCGATAACCCGGAGTAATAAATAGATCAGTGTCGCCACACCCCGCCTCAAGCTCACCCTTGCAAGAGGCAGACTCCAGCGCCCGCACCGACGTCGTCCCAATACAGATCACCCGACCACCCTGTTTACGAGTGCTTTTGACCGCTTCCACCACCGCCTCTGAAACCGAATAATATTCCTGATGCATCAAATGCTGACTAAGATCTTCAACCCGTACTGGTTGAAATGTACCGCTCCCCACATGCAATGTAACAAAAACTTGTTTAACGCCTTTTTCTTGCAGCTTTTCCATCATCGCCTGATCAAAATGCAGCCCAGCTGTCGGCGCAGCAACGGCACCGGCTTGTTCGGCAAATACGGTTTGATAGCGTTCAAGATCCAGAGCCTCATCTTCCCGCTGAATATAAGGTGGTAACGGGATATGCCCTGCCTCCGACAAAATTTCATCCAGTGTGCGGTCACCACAAAATGTTAATTTGAACAAATCATTGTCGCGCCCATCAACACAGCATTTGAATCCACCATCCAGTACAATTTCACTCCCTGGTTTTGGCGCCTTGCTGGCTTTCACATGAGCAAGTGCTTGTTTTTGATTGATAACACGCTCAATCAATATCTCAACCTTTCCCCCACTTGTTTTACGCCCATACAATCGCGCGGGAATCACCCGTGTATTGTTAAAAACCAGTAAATCCTTATCGGTAACCAAATCGATAAAATCCCTAAAATAGCGATCCTGTATATCACCACTCTGTTTATCCATACACAGCATTCTAGATGCTGTTCTTTCCGCTAAAGGCCTTTGGGCAATCAAGTCTTCAGGCAACACATAATTGAAATCGCTTTTTTTCATATTTTTTGATTGAGCAGTTGATAAATTTTTTCCAGCAGCGTCTCACTATCGCCAAAAAAACCAGCCCCAAACCGTTTCCGGTAAACATCACCGAGCTGCGCCATTAAATCCTGAAATTGTTGTTTTGAAAACGTTTCATCGCTGACCATGTGCATCATCTTTGCAATCGGCTCTTGCTCATCATTCTGCTCAAGTGGAATATCACTATTCAAATGACGTGATTTTTCAGCCTTGAGGGGCACAGCATATTTTTTCCAGAAATGACTGAAATAAGGCCGCTGCCGTTCATTTTTAAATTGTTTTTTAATGATATCGGCAAGCGCATACAGGCAACAACTGACCGATGAGTCGGGTCGCGTCAAAATGACGGGTTTTTGATGTTGCACTGCACTTTTTAAAGCAGGATCTTCAACTAGATAGCCTAAAAAATTCACTTTCAGATGCAGATATTTATCGACCGCCTTTTGAAAATAAAAAAATACTTTCTGGCTCTTCCGATAATTTTCCACCCGATTGACCAAGACAAACAAATTTCTTTTTACGCCATAGTTCCTGAGTATTTTTAACAAGGAAAATGTATCGGTCAACGACGTAGGTTCTGGCGTCATCACAAACACCCGATATTGTGATGAGGCGACAAAATACAAAACATCTTTATGACAACCGGCCGCCGTATCGACAAGAATATAATCAAATTGCCTTTCAAGTTCAGCCAATGCCTCTGTTAATTTTTTACGCTGCTGTTCTGACAAATCCACACAACTTCGTACACCGGATGCTGCAGGAACAATCCAAATGTCGCCAGGTGCTTGAATCAAAACATCCTGAATTGTCTTTTCGCCTTGAATAACATGTTTCAAGGTAAATTCAGGCTCTATTTTCAACAGCAGATTGATATTTGCCAATCCGGTATCGGCATCAAATACACAGACTTTTGCATGGCGCGCCAATGCCACACCTAAATTCGCGGCTATATTTGTCTTTCCCACCCCACCCTTGCCACTGGTGATTGCAATGACCGCTGCCATCAGCCGCCTCCCGTATTCCATTGTTGATAAAACGCAGCATAGCTATCCTGTTTCAAGTGCGTGCACTCCTCGCCAAGCAACCCATAAATATCAGGCAATGGATAGCCATTGAAGCGATTGGCTTTTATCAGACTATAGGCTCCGACATCTTTAAAAATAATTTTATCCCCGACTTTCGGCACACAAGCCAAGTGATATTCGCCAAACACATCGCCTGCAAGACAGCTCGACCCTGCCAGAACGACCGCCTGCTCACCGTGCTCAGGAAAATGAAGCGCCGGAGATTTTTGATATTCAAAAATCTCCGGATGCTGATTCACCGAACTGTCCAGCACAGCAATGTTTTTTCCATCGCTTTCAAAACAATCGATTACCTCGGAAACCAAAAAGCCCGCATCACCCACAACAGCCTTGCCCGGCTCAATAAAGACATCCACCTTAAATTGCCGCCGCAAAGCCTGTATCAGCGCGATAAAAACCGAATAATCATTCATTTGCGGATAAAGATAACCGCCGCCTAAATTTATCCATTCAAGCCTTGCTCTGTTCTTTGCCAACAAGCCCTGCATCCGTGCTATGGTTTTCTGCATAGGCTTGACTGTTTTACAGGAAAAGACCGTATGCCAATGCAACCCCTGTATATTTGTCGGCAATCCATGCTGTTCAAGCTGCCTGATATCGACACCAAGTTTGGAAACAGGCCGACATGGATCAAAGCGATTATCGTCGAGAAACGATAGCTTAGGGTTGACCCGTAAGCCGCACGAAATGGCTTCAAGTTTAAGACTAAGTCTCTGCTGTTGTGACAAGGAATTAAAACTGATATGGGTGCAAAGCTGCGCGAGTTCTTCACATTCATCGACTCGCATACCGGGCGTCGTCAAATGAATATCGCCTGTTCCCGCTAATATCGTTGAAGCAAAACGCGCTTCAAACAAGGAACTGACCGAAAAACCATCCACATAAGGTAGCGCCTGCTGCAATACTGCTTGCAATGGCAATGCCTTGATCGAATAGAGCAATTTGCAACCACTAGCGCGCTTCAACTCACCTAATGCTGTCAGATTATGCGCTAATTTTTGCTGATCGATCACAAAAGCCGGTGTCCGTATGTCAGCCGATTCAATGATCCGTATTATTTTCTTATCCAGAGTAAACCGCCTTCTCGGTAATCACTTTATGCATATAAACATCGTGCGCTGCCATCGGTACTTTTTCAACCAGCTGACTTTCAAAACACACGCCGACTATCCGCGTATCAGACCTGACCGATTGCAAGAGACGATCATAATAGCCGGCACCATTGCCTAAACGCCCTCCGCTGCGATCGAATACAACGCCTGGCGTCATAATCATATCCAATTCTTCTACCCTTACTCGTTTTTTTGCATCCCACCACTTGTCCCGCGGCGGTTCCAAAATGCCCCACATGCCAGACACCAACTCTTCAACTTGATTTAACAGCCATAGTCCCAATACTTTTTGACCTTTTTCATCTTCCGTACAATACGGCACCACAATCCGTTTCTGTGTCTTAAGTTGCTCCTGTAACATATCCAGCGTTTGTACTTCAGTCCGGCAATGCACATACCACATCACCGTTTCAGCCAATTGGTATTCAGATTGCATCACAAATTGACGACATATCGCATGACTCAACAGCGCCTTATTTGTTTGCTGCCGTCGCTGCCTATATCCCCATTGACGCAATGATTCTTTATCTGGAAATCGGCTGTTATCATGATTCATATGCTCTATCATAACTATTTAAGTGCTTATTCGCCTATGCTTGATTTACAGCGTTTCACACAAAATATGAACCCGATAGCATTTTTATTTTATAATGAGACGCCAAATAAGCACGCGAGGTTAACATGGATAAACCATTTATTTTACACATGCTGACAACAGCAAAAAACTTAAGTCCTTTTGATGTCAACATGGCTTTGGATGCCGGGTGGGTTTCCGCCGTCCCCTATATTAACGTTGAACCGAGCGAAGTCAGAGGGCTGGTTCAAGACGCTATCTTTTCCCGTAGTCCAAAAGGCTTGAAGCGT
Organism: uncultured Methylomarinum sp.; assembly: GCA_964442675.1. Taxonomy (GTDB): domain Bacteria; phylum Pseudomonadota; class Gammaproteobacteria; order Methylococcales; family Methylomonadaceae; genus Methylomarinum. The sequence goes on along the minus strand of CAYUAE010000024.1, from coordinate 3,079 downwards.
ACGGCTATTTTTATAGGTGGCCGCGAAACCAAGCAAGCCATGGATATGTTAAAACTGGCCAAAAATGCCATGGTTCCTCCGTTTGAAGTCTCTGTCTTTGCTGACCCGAGCGGCGCCTTTACAACTGCCGCAGGCATGGTCGCCATCGTTGAAAAAGCTCTGATGGAAAAATTTGATACTACACTTGAAGGCAAAAACATTCTGGCTCTAGGTGGAACAGGCCCGGTCGGCCAGGCCGCCGCTGTCATTGCCGCGAAAGCGGGTGCCAATGTCCGTATCATTGGCCGTCAACTTGACAAAGCTGAGCGCATCGCTGAACTTTGCAGCGAAGAATTTGGCGAAGGCGACATTACAATTACAGCTGGTGCTGATGCCGATAAAGGTGACTATATCAAAACCACCGATATCGTCTTTGCGACAGGCGCCGCGGGTATTCAATTATTGAGCCCCGAGCATATTGCCTCCGCACCACAACTGAAAGTTGCGGCCGATGTCAATGCCGTTCCTCCCTCGGGTATTGCCGGTGTAGATGCGTTTGATAACTGCAAACCCATTGAAGGCTCACCTTCAGGTGCTGTCGGTATTGGAGCATTAGCTATTGGCAATGTGAAATATCAGGCACAAAATCGCTTATTGCGAAAAATGCTGGAAGCTGACAAACCGGTCTACCTGAATTTTGAACATGCTTTTGAAGTGGCTCGTGATTTTGTTAGAGATAATGTTTAATTCTCATTAAAATCACTGACACAAGCCTGGTTTTCAAGTATATCGCAAAAATACTGACTTTTATCGGAGAATTCCTTAATGGAAAAGTGTACCTTTCTGAATTTCTTAGCCAAATTTTTTCCACACTGCGCGTCTAAACCCAACGCGCATAACGAAAAACGCAGCATTTTGCATATGCTTGACCCTATGCTCAACAACAGCCCTTTTGACATCAACATGGCACTTGATGCCGACTTTGATGTGCTGATGCCCTATTCCAATGTCAAGCTGGAAAGTGTTCACACCCTGACTCAGGACGCCATTTTTTCACGCGGCCCTGGCGGCGTGAAAAAAACCGCCATGTTCATTGGCGGGCGTGATATCGGACTCGCCATTGATATGTTAAATGCCAGCAAACAAGCCATGTTTCCGCCTTTTGAGATTTCTGTCATGGCCGACCCTAGCGGCGCATTTACCACTGCCGCCGCATTAGTCGCCTGTGTCGAAAAAGAGCTGCGGGAAAAACACAACAAATCTTTAAAAGAATGTAAGGCACTGGTTTTCGGCGGCACTGGCCCTGTAGGTCTGGCGACTGCCGTCATCGCAGCACAACAAGGTGCACATACCACGCTGATTGACCACCTTTCACTGGATGCCGCACAGGATGCAGCAAAAGAATACGGTCGCCGTTTTAAAGTGGAGCTACACGCCGCTGTAGCCGGCTCCGATGAGGAAAAAGCTGAAATTATTACCGATGCCGATATTATCTTCTGTACAGCAAAAGCCGGTATTCAGGTTTTAAGCACCGCGGTGTTACAACAAGCAAAACAACTGAAAGTAGCGGGCGATGTCAATGCCGTACCTCCTGCCGGGATAGAGGGCATTGACGTAAATGACTTTGGTAAAGCCCTGAAAGGCATGCCTGACTCACAAAACACCGTCGGCATTGGCGCCTTAGCAGTAGGCAATGTTAAATATAAACTACAACATACCCTGCTCAAATCCATGCTAAAAAGCGACAAACCGCTTTTTCTGGATTTTCGTGATGCTTTTAATGAGGCACAAACATTGTTTAATACTGGCGAAAAATCATGAGCTGCGTATAACAAAACGCTATATCTGATTATATTTCAGCGCGAGTCGCGTTAATTCGACATCATTTTTAACATTTAATTTTTCGTACAGTCGATAGCGATAAGTATTGATAGTTTTATCACTCAGCTTCAGCATATCCGCCATCTCCTGAATGCTTTTGCCTTGCAAAATCAGGTTGCTGACTTCCGACTCGCGCTGAGATAATTTGGCAAAAGGCGTTTCAGCTCCATCGAGTCCCTGGAACGCCAGATTCTCGGCGATATCAGCACTGAGAAACCGCTTGCCATGCATAACCGTACGAATGGCATCGACCATTTCGTTAACCGAAGCCCCTTTAGAAACAAACCCCTTAACGCCTAGTTTCAACAGCTGTTGGGGTAAGGGGCCATCGTCATACACAGAAACGACAATAATTTTTGTATCGGGTTGCTCTTTTAAAATACGCCGACAGGCCTCGACGCCGCCAATCCCCGGCATATTAATATCCATTAAAACAACGTCTGGAGATTGCTCTTCGACCAGCTTAACAGCATCCTCACCTGAGCCGCAGACGGCCGTAACTAAAATATCATCAAAAGAATTTAGCAGAACTTCAATCCCTGTTCTAACCAATTCATGGTCATCGACAACAAGTACTTTTATAATTAACGCCACCCACAAACTCCCTTAATTACTGTTTAATCTGTCTATATCTTTTATAAGACAAAAATGTGATCCTTGGCAATACGTGATTTAAGTTGTGATGTTAATACGGAATACCGCTGTCAGTCAATCCTTACAAAAGCTTAAGGCTATCCCGCGTAACATCAATTATTATAACACGCACGTCGCAGACACTTGACCAACCAATCTGCATCGTCTTGTGTTAAAAACTCTTTCCAGGGAGGCATAGCTGTTCCCGGTCGACCGTCTAAAATTGTTTTGATTAAAAATTGATCCGATTTATGACGTAAATTTTCTGCTAATAAGGCGGGGCCCAACCCGCCTTTTAGCGTAATACCATGACATGAGCCACAATCCTGACTTAATAAATTCCCCAAGTATTGTTGTCGCGCCTTGTCTGGTGCTGCATTAGCCTCACCTGCAACCCACGCAAACACCAGAAAGATCAAAATATTAGCCCGTATATTGCACCAGAATCCGGAATTTTCCCGGAGTCTTAAGCAAAAGGTATTTTTACCGACGGAGTAAGGCATTGAAAAAATCACTAAAATAATTATAGAGAGCGGTCTGGAGCAATATCCGGATTAAGGCTTAAGCCGCGCATAATAGGCTGTTA
>CAYUAE010000023.1:15358-19615 GCA_964442675.1 uncultured Methylomarinum sp. | reverse complement strand
GTGGTCTGAAGTGTCTGTATGGGGAATGAGGGAAAAGTCACTGCGTAACATCAGTGATTAAAACAATGATGCTGTCTGTTGCGAAACTCGGCGTTCAGACCAGATAGCCTGACAGTCTTAATTGAATATTTCTCGGATTTTCGCCTTCGGCAATCGAGCGAATGCCTTCCAGCATCATTTCCTGTGCATGTGAAATCACTAATGCCTGGTTCTTCAATTTATTGGCAATCGGCAAAAATAATAAATTAGCGAACCCAACCCCATAAATCGTAGCCACAAATGCAGTCGCAATACCTGACCCTAACAGCTCGGGGTTCGCTAAATTCTGCATCACATGAATCAATCCGATAACGGCACCTAAGATACCAATTGTGGGTGAATAGCCGCCCATCGCGGTAAAAACACTGGCCGCTTTATAAATCGTTCTTTCCCGGGTATTGATTTCGACGGCCAAACAATCTGCAATCACATCCGGTTCATTACCATCCACCAATAATTGCAGGCCTTTTGCGGCAAAAGGATCTTTTTCACGTTCAGCCACACCTTCCAACCCCAACAGGCCTTCTTTTCGCGCCAGCGCACTCCAATCGGTAATTTTCTTTACCTGGCGCTGTAAATTGATCTTCTCCGGTACGATCACCCATCGCAGAATTTTGATACTGTGCAAAATGGTCGATGGTGGAAAATGTAATAATGTCGCGCCCACGGTGCCACCAACCACAATAAGAAAGGCATGAAAATTCAGCAAAAAAGACAGTGAACCACCCGCTAATGAATTCCCCATAATAATGGAAGTCGCACCGACTAATACGCCTAATATGCTTAAAAAATCCATCAGCTCAACCTGTCAAAAGTTTGACCAATTTGTTCCAGATTCAGAATATTATCTGCAAGCCCCGCATCTGCAATGGCTTTAGGCATGCCATAAATAACGCTGCTGGCTTCGTCCTGCGCCCAAATTTCAGCGCCTCGTTTTTTCAATTGCTGTGCACCTTTTTTTCCATCAGTTCCCATGCCGGTTAAAATAATCGCCAGGGTTTTCCCGGTAAAATTTTTAGCCACAGACATAAAGGTCAAGTCTACGCAAGGGCTGTAAATTTCGCCCGCTTGTTTATCCCGTAACATCACCTGACAGCGATTGAATTGTTGACTGATTTCCAATTGTTTACCACCAGGACAAACCATAGCCATTCCCGGCTTCAATAAATCACCCTGTTCGGCCTGAACCACATGAATCTTACAGACCTCATCGAGCCGTTTGGCAAAGCTTCGGGTAAAGCTTCCCGGCATGTGCTGGATAATTAACACCGGCGCCGAGCAATGTGCTGGAATATGCTTTAAAACCTGTTGTACCGCCACGGGCCCGCCGGTGGATGCTGCAATCAAAATCAAATCGAATTTACCTGATCTGTTTTTAAATGTCGCTGCTGATTCAGACTGAGGTGTGATAGCTCTTTTGCGTTTGTGCAAACGCTCTGCCTGCTGCGCGACCATTCTGACACGCCGTCGCAAAATAATCTTTGCAAGCGCTTTGTCACTATCGATATCGTCCAGTTTTTTGGGCAAGAAATCCAATGCACCGGCATTCAAGGCGTCTAATGTCGCTTGCGCGCCAACCTGAGTCATGGCGGAAAACATTAAAATAGGCGTCGGTGTATTCGCCATTATTTTTTTTACCGCTGTAATACCATCCATAACCGGCATTTCAACATCCATGGTGATCACATCGGGTCTTAGTTCCTGAGCCAATCGTACGGCCTGCATACCATTTTCAGCAATACCGACAACCTGAAAGCCTGGCTCTTCTTCTAATATCTGCTGGATTCGATGACACATAAACTTTGAGTCATCGACAATTAAAACCCGTATTGTCATCACATTATGCCCAGCTTCCAGCATTGAAAAGTTTCCGTTTTAAGGTTGGGCGTGACAACATCAAGTATCGAGCGTATTCTCGCTGTTCTTGAGTTAAGCGGCATATTTGACCATCAATCCTGGCACATCAAGAATCAGGGCAATTTGACCATCACCGGTAATGGTCGCACCGGATAACCCATCTAAACCATGCAATTTTGCACCGAGCGGTTTAATCACCACTTCTTCCTGACCGATCAGTTGATCGACGACAAAACCGACCTGCCTGCCACTGGCATTCACGACGACAACATGCCCGGTTGAATATTTATCCAGCACATAAGACGGGTCATTGACCAGCCACTCGCTCAAATAAAACAATGGCAAGGCTCTTTCCCTGACCATCACGACCTGCTGACCATCGACAACATTAGTCTTTCTTAAGTCAAGATCCAGAATTTCCAGCACATTAGCCAGCGGTAACGCAAAATTCTGTCCACCCAGTTTGACCATTAACGTCGGCATGATCGCCAATGTCAGCGGCACCTTGATGATGATCGTACTGCCCTTGCCTTCTTCTGAATCGATCTCGACCACGCCATTCATCTGTGAAATGCGTGTTTTAACCACATCCATTCCTACACCGCGGCCGGATACATCCGAGATTTCGGTCTTGGTCGAAAAACCGGGCAGAAAAATCAGGTTATAGCATTCTTTATCATCCAGCCTTGAGGCGGTTTCCTCATCCATCAATCCTTTTTCGACGACTTTCTTTCGTAAAACATCGGCATTCATGCCTTTTCCATCATCCTTGATCGATAACAAAATATGATCGCCTTCCTGCGAGGCGGTTAAAACCACCACGCCTTCCCGTGGCTTGCCCGCCGCAACCCGCTCTTCGGGCGACTCTATACCATGATCAACCGCATTCCGAACCAGATGCACCAAAGGGTCTGCCAAAGCTTCAACCAGGTTTTTATCCAGGTCGGTATCCTCACCCACCATTTCAAGACGGATTTCCTTTTTCAGGCTCCGGGCCAAATCCCTGACCACGCGCGGAAAACGACCGAATACCTTTTTAATTGGCTGCATTCGCGTCTTCATGACAGATAATTGTAAATCCGCCGTCACCACATCCAGGTTAGCCACGGCCTTGGCAAACTCTTCACTGGGGCCTGAGTTTGCATTCAGTGTTTGAAAACGATTGCGCACCAGAACCAGTTCGCCAACCATATTCATAATCTCATCCAGAACTTCGGTATCTACCCTGACCGTAGTTTCCGCCGAAGGCTGGCTGCGCGCCGGTTTTTTAGCAGCAGTGTCTTTTTTAGTGGCTGCAGACGATGCCGGTTTTGCTTGATCGGGCTGTTTTTTTACTGATGTTTGTGCAGGCGACGCAGCATCAGCTGTCGATGGCTGAGGTTTCGATTCAGTTGTTTTAGCGACGACTTCGGGCTTGAATTTTCCTTTTCCGTGTAACTCATCGAGAACCTGTTCAAATTCTTCTTCGGTTATTTCATCGGACGCCGTGGTTTTGTCTCCCGATTTCTCATCGGCCGCCTTCGTCTCGCCGGCCATGATTTTTTCTGCTGAAAATTTACCTTTGCCATGCAATTGATCGAGTACCTGCTCGAATTCTTCTTCGGTTATTTCATCGGATGCCGTGGCTTCATTTTCCGGTTTTTCCTCATCGGCCGCTTTCGTCTCACCAGCCACGAGTTTATCCGCTGAAAATTTACCTTTGCCATGCAAGGCATCCAGCAAATCTTCAAACTCATCTTCGGTAATTTCATCGTCACCGGATTCAGCGCTGTCTTGATCTCCGCCGAGCATGGATTCAAATTCCTGCTCAACCACATCGGCAATCTGCTCAGGATCGGCAATACCGGCACTGACTTCCGGGGTATCTGTTGTTTCAGAGGCTGTATCATCAACTTCATTAGCGGGTGAGCCATCTGTCTGCGTTGTATCTTCTCCATTATCGGGCGTGGTAAATTTCAATAGCGCCTGCAACAATTCGGGGTCAGCTTCTTCAGGATCATTACCGGCACGGATTTGATCGAACATATCGATTAAAACGTCGACCACGCGCAATACAACATCCATCAGATCTGGCGTCACCTGCCGCTCGCCCTGCCTCAACACGTTGAAGACATCTTCGGCTTTATGACAAACTTCAACCAGCGCATCAATGGCTAAAAAGCCCGCGCCACCTTTAACGGTATGGAATCCCCTGAAAATTGCATTCAATAATTCCAGATCGCTCGGGGCCTGCTCCAGCTCAACCAGCTGTTCACCCAGCTGCTCGATAATCTCGCCCGCTTCGACCAGAAAGTCCTGTAAAATTTCATCATCTAGATCAATCGCCATACCCTTTTATCCTCTAGAAGCCAAGACTGGATA
>CAYUAE010000023.1:0-15258 GCA_964442675.1 uncultured Methylomarinum sp. | reverse complement strand
GACCCTGAATTCTTCGTAAGGCAGTTCCTTATCCAGAAAACGCCCCCATTGATGCGCCAATTCTTCCGCTTGCTGGGTCAATTGTTCTGACACGGGTAACAAACGCTCCACGGCTGACAAGGTTTTATCTGCCGCTTCTTCGGTCATCGTCATCACATACTGCAAGCGATCTTTGGCATCCGGAATATCATTTTCTGTCAGTTTGGCAACCTTGGCATCAATTTCAAAGCTGCTCAATGTATCATGCAATTGCCGGGTCAATTTTCCGATTTCCTGAAATAACTGACTTTCTCTAAGCCCTGCAATTTCATCCAGAATGGCATCGGCTTTTGTTTCATTATCTTCTTCCAGCGCTTTGACCAGGTCTTTTGCAAGCGCAAGACGTGTTTCTTGACTCATAACTTTCTCCGTGATGGGCGGCTATCCCTCAATGCGTTCAAAGATTTTTTCGATTTTTTCTTTCAGTGTCGCCGCCGTAAACGGTTTGATGACATAACCATTTACACCGGCTTGTGCCGCCATGATAATCTGTTCACGTTTTGCTTCTGCCGTCACCATTAACACTGGCAGATTCGCAAGGTCCGGATTAGCGCGTACCGCTTTGAGTAAATCGATACCGGTCATACCGGGCATATTCCAGTCGGTGACCAGAAAATCAATCCCGCCTTTTTCCAGAATAGGTAATGCGGTTTTTCCATCATCCGCTTCTACAGTATTGGTGAACCCAAGATCACGTAGCAAATTCTTAACGATACGTCTCATTGTCGAAAAATCATCGACAATCAAAATCTTCATATTTTTATCCAACGCTCATCTCCAACTGTCTTTTCATTGCTTGCATCATATTCTTTCTTCAGCTATCCCATTATTCAGATATCCCGTGTCGGGCTTTAAGTATAAACCAGTTTAAAAAAATTTCCGGCCTGTACACTTAAAATTACAGCTGATTATTCTTTATCCAACCATTCTGCTAATCGGGCTTTGAGGCGTAATACAGCCTGTGAACAAATTTGACTGACCCTGGATTCACTGACCTCCAGCACCTGGCCTATTTCCCGTAAATTCAATTCTTCATGATAATAAAGAGAAATAACCAGTCTTTCGCGTTCTGGCAATTGCCGAATAGCGTCTGCCAGGGCATGATGAAAATCCTTGTCCAATAAACTATCGACGGGTTGTTCTTTGCTGCACTGCGATTCGCTGAGAAAAGCGTCACCGTGCTGATCCATCTCATCCACACTGAAGACTTTACAACTAACCGTATCTTGCAAAATATGCTGATATTCGCTCACAGAAATGCCCATATAATCAGCCACATCTTTTTCCTGCGCTTCCCGCCCCAGTTTATTTTCTACCTCGCGTATGGCTTCCGAGACCATCCGTGCTTTTTTATGCACAGAGCGTGGTGTCCAGTCCGAGCGCCTGACTTCATCCAGCATCGCGCCGCGAATACGGATACCGGCATAGGTCTCAAAACTGGCACCTTGTGAAGTATCGTAATTTCTTAAAGCCTCCAGCAACCCCACCATGCCGGCCTGAATCAGATCATCGATCAACACGGTATCGGGCAATCGCCCTTGTAAATGGTAGGCTATGCGCTTGACGAGAGGGATATGCTGAAGAATTTGGTCTTCAGCACTTCCAGTTTGAATTGAGGCATACATTGCTGCGCCATTCACGCCACATCCTCTTCCGAACTGTATTGAATCATGCGTTCTACAAAAAATTCCAGATAACCGCCTGCCCGTGACTTGATTGGCCAGTTATTAATGGTTTTTGCCAATTGTTTAAACGCCATTGTCACCTGACTTTGTGGAAACAATTCGACGACCGGGGTTTGCTTTTGCACCGCCTTGCGTAAACTCTCATCCATTGGGATAGAGCCTGCAAATTGTAAATTCACATCCAGATAACGATCGGTAACCTTACAGAGTTTGGCGAATAAATTGCGCCCTTGCTGCGCCGATTGCACCATATTCGTGACGATATGAAATTTGCTCAGTGCATAATCGCGGTTCAATAATTTGATATAGGCATAAGCATCGGTCAATGAGGTCGGTTCATCACAGACCACGACGATGATTTCCTGACAGGCACGGGCAAAATTGACAACACTTGCCGAAATTCCGGCCGCCGTATCGACGATTAACACATCCAAATCTTTATCGATCTCGCTGAAAGCCCGAATAACGCCGGCTTGTTCAACCGTCGATAATTCAGACATATGCTGGATCCCGGAGGATGCCGGAATAATTTTCAACCCGGCAGGGCCTGTCAACATAATTTCGGACAGTGTTTTCTCGCCCCTCAAGACGTGGGATAAATTATATTCGGGCGATAAGCCCAACAATATATCGACATTCGCCAAGCCCATATCCGCATCAAGCAGTGCTACCTGACGCCGCATACGAGCCAGGGTAACACCTAAATTAACGGCTAGATTTGTTTTTCCGACACCGCCCTTACCACTGGTCACAGCGATGACACGAACCGGTTTTGTTTGACTCATTTTTCTAATTCCAGCTGCCTGGTCCTGTACGTTAGGCATGGCCTTCGGCCACCCATTGTTCATAATCATCTAATTCGTCCTGCGCTTGATCCAACGCTTCTGTACAGTGTTGAATCAAATGTTCAGGATCGGGTTCAGCGATATCCTCCGGTACTTGCTGCCCATTCGTAACAAAAGCCAATGGCAATTGCTGCTCCATAATGGCGGACAAAACTGCACCGGGCGATATCGTCTCATCAAGTTTAGTCAAAATACCGGCACTTGGGGAAAATATTTTAAAGGCATCAATAATTTCCATGGCGACACGATACGGTGTCGTGGCTGACATGACCAGATAACGTTGAATCGGTCTATCGTCTTGTTGCAAGGTGTCGATTTGTTCGGCCAACCGCATATCTTTCTGACTCATGCCGGCGGTATCGATCAAAATCAAAGCCTTATCTTTAAAACTATGGATATGATGGCTCAACTCATCGGCATTGCTCGCCACCCTGACGGGCACATTCAGAATTCGCCCATAAGTACTGATTTGCTCATGCGCACCGATCCGATAGTTATCCGTTGTAATCAACGCCACTTGCCGATGCCCATGCTTCAGAATAAATTGCGCCGCCAGTTTCGCCAATGTGGTGGTTTTGCCGACACCGGTCGGACCGACCAAAGCCACAACCCCGCCATGCTCCAAAATATCATCCTCTGCCACAGGCAAAATCCGACCTAACATCTCCTGCGCTTTTTCAAATGCAAACTCAGCCTCTTTATGTGCCCCCAGCCGATTGGCGATTTTGATACCCAGCTTTTTAGAGAACCCCATATCCGCCAGGCGCCGCAACAAATCCAGTCGCACCGGATGATGCTGCCGATCCTGATGCCAGTTCATTTCCGCCAGGCGTGCATCGAGTACTGATTTCAGCGATTTCATTTCTTTACCCAGTTGCTGCCGCACTTGCTGCATCATCTCGTCAAGTGGAAATGGCGTGACGTCCTTTTTCGTTTTTTCAGGCTTGCTTACTTTTTTGCGCGTCAGTGACTCATCCAGCAATTGATCCAGATGCGGTGACTTATCCAGTTTAGAGGCGATATGGCGACTGCGTTGTCGACTACTGGCCAGGTTGATTTTTTCCGCATAACCGACATAAGCATCGACAGGCTGGCGACGCGCTGGAGATACCGTGCCGTCGGCACCTTTTTTACGCGCACTTGGTACCACATGTACCGGTTTTTGTGTTCGTCCAAAATCAGTCAGTTCAACTTTGTCCGGTTTAGGCTGATCTGTCGCTTTCAAGTCATCATCAATATCTGTTTTCAACGTGTTTTGAACCGCCTGCTCATCAAAATCGCGAGCGGCAACAATTTCAACGCCCCCATCGACCGAGCGATTCGACATAATCACCGCATCGCTACCTAGCTCATCTTTGACCATCGCCATGGCTTTTCGAATATCCGGCGCAAAAAAACGTTTTATTTTCATTGTGCTTCCTCAACACTCTGTGCCTGCTGACCAACCGTTGAAATCACACGAATTTGTTTATCCTGTGGAATTTCGTTATAGGCCAAAACATGCAATCCGGGAATGGAATGGCGTACAAAGCGTGCCAGCCAGGGCCTGACATAAGAGGAAACCAGTAAAACCGCCGGTTTTCCTTCCATTTCGATGCGTTGAACAGTCTCTTCGAGTGATTTTAACATTTGTTCTGCAAGTCCAGGTTCCAGACCAGCGCCGCCCTCGGTCGCCGTTTGCAAAGATTGTTGCAAAATCCGTTCCAACTCCGGATCTAACGTCATCACCGCCAATTCCGGCTCTACCCCATTGATTTCATGGACAATTGAGCGCCCTAATGCGGCGCGGACCGCTGATGTCAGCATGTCGGGATCTTGACTCTTAGCCCCATACTCGGCCAATGTTTCGGCAATCGTCCGAATATCACGAATAGGAATACCCTCCTGCAACAGATTTTGCAGCACTTTGACCACCACGCCCAAAGGTAAGGTTTTTGGCACCAGATCCTCAACCAATTTCGGCGCCACTTTAGCCAGATTATCCAGAATCTGTTGCGCCTCCTCATAACCAAATAGTTCATACGCATGTTCTTGCAGCAGATGACTTAAATGCGTGGCCACCACCGTACTGGGATCGACAACGGTATAGCCTAAGGTTTGCGCATGATCTTTTAAAGACGGGTCGATCCAGACCGCATCCAGCCCAAAGGCCGGGTCTTTACAGTGTTGACCCGATAATTCACCAAATACCTGACCGGGATTTATCGCCAGCTCCATATCGGGAAAAATCTCGGCCTCGCCGACAGTCACGCCTTGCAGGGATATTCGATATTGGGTAGGCGCTAAATCGAGGTTGTCGCGAATATGCACCGATGGAATCAAAAAGCCCAGTTCTTGCGACAGTTTTTTCCGAACGCCTTTAATTCTCGACATCAATTGCCCGCCCTGATTTTTATCCACCAGCGGAATCAACCGATAACCCACTTCCAATCCGATCATATCGACCGGCTGTACATCATCCCAGCCCAGTTCCTTGATTTCAGGCTGCCCTTGCTCTGAAGGCAAGGCATCGACCCTGTCTCGTTCTACCGCTTCCTTCTGATGACGCTGCCGAATCATCCAGGCCGCCGCCAGCAACATGGCCGATAACAAAATAAAAACCATATTCGGCATGCCGGGAATAATGCCCAACAAACCCATCACCGCCGCCGTAATCAGCAACACTTTCGGATCATCAAATAATTGACTGGCCACCTGATTACCGACATTCTGATCACTGCCCCGCACCCGTGTCACGACAATCGCAGATGCCGTTGACAGCAGCAACGCCGGAATCTGTGCGACCAATCCATCCCCGATGGTCAGCAAAACATACACCTCACCGGCATCGGCAAAGCTCATATCATGCTGGCCCACGCCAATCGCCAAACCACCGATAACATTGACGAACAAAATAATAATGCCCGCAATAGCATCCCCCCGGACGAATTTACTGGCACCGTCCATAGAGCCATAAAAATCGGCCTCGGCAGCAATTTCTTCCCGCCTTGCTTTAGCTTGCTCCTGCGTAATCAGGCCAGAATTCAAATCGGCATCAATCGCCATTTGCTTGCCCGGCATGGCATCGAGGGTAAAACGGGCACCTACTTCGGCCACACGCCCCGCGCCTTTGGTGACGACGACAAAATTGATGACGACGAGAATGGCAAATACAACCAGCCCGACGGCAAAATTACCGCCGATGACAAACGATCCGAACGCCTCGATAACCTTACCGGCAGCGTCCCCGCCCTCATGCCCCTTCAGCAGGACAACCCGGGTGGAGGCGACATTCAGAGCCAGACGCAACAGCGTTGACACCAGAATAATGGTCGGGAATACGGCAAATTCCAGCGGTTTCATGGTATATAAAACCACCAGCAAAATAATCAGCGAAAATGCAATATTGAAGGTAAAAAACAGGTCCAGCAAAAACGGCGGCAGCGGTAAAATAATCATCGCCAGAATCATGACGATGACCAGTGGTGCGCCCAATCCCAGACTGGACACATTGCGAAAAAACGCAGTTATTTTAGTCATGTCCATATCGGTTACCTCTGTCTGAACTCATCGGGCACATCAATCTTATCGGGAGGCACCGGCTTCTCCCAGCCATTTTCGGTCGCCGCCTGTAACTGGAACACATAGGCTAAAACCTGAGCCACAGCCAGAAACAGGCCATGTGGAATTTCCTGATTTAATTCAGTGGAATAATACAGCGCCCGCGCTAAAGAGGGTGCGGCAACCAACGGCACATCGGCGCCAATTGCAAGATTTCGAATTTGCGCAGCAATCAGGTCGGTCCCTTTAGCCACGAGTATCGGCGCTCCCTCACCGTTTTGGTCATATCGCAAAGCGACCGCAAAATGCGTTGGATTGGTCACGATAACATCAGCTTTAGGTACCTCATCCATCATCCGGCGCTGGGAAATTTCCATCTGTGCCCGCCGAATCCGACCTTTGATTTCTGGATTTCCCTCCGACTCCTTGCTTTCATCTTTGATCTCCTGCTTGGTCATCATCAATTGTTTGGTGTGATTCCACAACTGATAAGGCACGTCGATCAACACAACTAATAATAACGCCGCACTCAATAATAAAAAGCCCCGGGTAATGATATCGCCGGTCTGATAGATTGCCTGTTCAACCGGTAAGCGATTCATCTGCATAAAATCATGCCAATACACATCAAATAACAGCCAGGCCATCAGAAACACAATACTCACCTTGGCAATGGCTTTCAAAAGCTCCACAACCCCTTGCAGGCCAAACATCCGCTTCAGCCCTTTCAAGGGATTGAATTTGGAAAATTTGGGCTGAATCGCTTCACTGCTGAAATTCCAGCCGCCCATCATCATTGGCGTGATCAATGCCGCCACCATCATGGTCAGGCCAAAAACGGCAATCAACGACACAGCATCGAATATGGCTTGACTGAAATGTTCGGTCAGTGCTTTCGGGTCGAAAATTTCACGACGACTGAGACTGAAATGCTGAACCATGATGTCAGCCAGGCCTAATGCCATGGATTTACCTAAAAACAGCAACATCACCGCACTGACAATCAGCGATACAAATGTGTCTAATTCCTTCGAGCGCGGAACCTGGCCTTTTTTGCGGGCATCGGCCAGCCGTTTCGCCGTCGGCTGCTCGCTTTTATCTTGCCCGGAATCTTCTGCCATCAGGGTATTCTCAAAATATCACGGATCAGAGCAAAACTTTGCGCCAAAATGGCCTGAAAACCATCCAGCATATCCGGCATCATGATCCAGATTAAAACCATTCCCATCATAATGGTAATGGGAAAACCGATGCCAAAAATCTGTAACTGCGGTGCAGCGCGTGAGGCCACGCCAAAACTGATATTGACAAATAAAATCGTCGCCAGAACCGGCAATGCCAATGAAACACCTCCGACAAAAATCTGACGGCTCCAACGTATTATCTTCCATAGATCAGCACTATTCATGCCAATATCGGCAATCGGCAGCGTGGTAAAACTGTGTGCCAGCATTTCAATCAGAATCAAATGGCCATTTACCGCCAGCAGAATCAAGCTGGCCGAAATAATAAATATCTGCGCCACTACCGGGACTTGTACGCCTGTGGCCGGATCAACCAGGGAAGCAAAACCCAGCCCCATGCTGTAGGCAATTGACTGACCTGCAACCAGCATGACTGAAAACGCCATTTGCAGAATAAAGCCGGTTGCAATACCGATAAAAATTTGCTGGACAGCCACCATAAAACCACGATGGCTAAACAGCTCTATCGCCGGCAAGGGTGGTAATACGGGAACAATGACAAAGGTAATCAAGGCAGCCAGTATCACCCGGATCCGAGCGGGAACACGGCGACCACTAAAAACGGGAACGGAAATGAATAGTGCACCAATACGAAAAAATGGCCAGATAAATGCAGCTACCCAGCTCAAAATCTGTTGCTCGGTGAGAGTCATCCGATCAAGTTAGGAATTTCCCGTACCAGCGTTTGAAAATAATCGATGATCATTTGCAACATCCATGGCCCTGCAATCATCAACACAACGATGATCGTCGCCAGTTTGGGAATAAAGGTCAATGTCTGTTCTTGAATTGAGGTAGCCGCCTGAAACATTGAAACTAAAAGCCCTACAGCCAGCGAGGATAATAAAATCGGCGCCAATAATTTAACCGCGACCAAAACGGTTTCCTCGGCAATGACGGATATGGTTTCCGGTGTCATCATGGCACGACTCCTTTAGACATAAAAACTGGCCGCCAGCATTTCCATCACGATCGACCAGCCATCAGCCAGCACAAACAGCATTATTTTAAAGGGTAAAGAAACAATCATCGGCGACAGCATCATCATCCCCATTGACATCAGAACACTGGCGACAACCAGATCGATAATCAAAAACGGTAAAAACAATAAAAAGCCGATCTGAAATGCTGTTTTTAACTCACTGGTAACATAAGCCGGCAACAACAAAGAAAACGGCACATCATCGACCGACTGAAAATCCTCCCGATTGGCAATACGCATGAACATTTCCAGATCGGTTTCCCGGGTTTGTCTCAACATAAAGGTTCTAAAAGGTCCCGAGGCTTTTTCCAATGCTGTGGTCAAGGTTATTTTTTCATCCATATACGGCTGAATCGCTTCGCTGTTGACCTTGTCAAACACCGGCGTCATGATAAAAAAAGTCAAAAACAACGATAAACCGAGCAGCACCTGGTTGCTCGGCGCCTGCGCAGTACCAATCGCCTGCCTGAGCAGGCCAAGTACGATGACGATGCGGGTAAATGAGGTCATGGTCAACAACAATGCGGGCAGCACGGTCATTAATGTCATCAACGCCAGAATCTGGATCGTGACCGTATATTCCTGTCCGCCCTGCGGATTGCTGGTCACCGTGACAGCCTGAATGCCGGGCGCCGCCAGCGCCGCTTGATCAGGCATGAGCAGCGCCCATGCAAACACAGCAAATACTATTGACTTCATTGTTCAGAGCCTTTCATAACCTGGGCGAGCTTTTTAGCAAATGCGCCTGCCGTCGGTGTACTATCGGACTTTAATTGCGCATCGCCTTCAAGAATCAACAGCTTTTCAATCCGACCCGGTGTCACACCCAGCAAAATCTGTTTCTCACCGACTTGAACCAACACCAGCTTTTCTCGCATACCGAGCGCAAGACCTGTCACCACTTTAAGCGTTTGCCCTTGCGCTGTGCTCAAGTGTTGAGTTTTTCGGATCACCCAAACGCAAAATAAAAATATCGCCAGCACGACAATCAGACTGGCCGCCCAATTGGCAACATCCTGCAATGACAGGTTTTTTGTTGTTCCTTGAAACTGCGATTGTGCAGCACTCACCTGCTGTACAAAAAAAATAAGCGAAAAATAACTAAAAAAACGCATCAGCCCAATTTCTTGACACGCTCGGATGGACTGATCACATCGGTCAGTCGAATCCCGAATTTATCGTTGACCACCACCACCTCGCCATGTGCAATCAAAGTACCATTTACCAGCACATCCATCGGCTCGCCGGCAAACCTGTCCAGCTCTACCACCGAGCCTTGGGTTAACTGCAATAAATTGCGAATATTGATCCGGGTACGGCCAATTTCCATCGAAATCGTTACCGGCACATCCAGAATAATATCCAGATTGACATCATCCCCGCCACTCAGGCTTTTTGCACTGGCATCACTTGCATCCTGTAAATCAGGAAATGTCGCCGAATCCACACCACCCTGCTCTTCTGTCGCCGCTTGTTCTTTCAGCGCATCACCCCAGTCCACGTCAGTCTCGGCCGCACCATCGGCCTGCTCCTGCTCGGCCATCGCTGCCGCCCAGTCATCACCAACCGGTTCTTCATTCTCGTTATCGTTTTCACTCATCTTTATTTGCCCCGAAAGTTTTATAAACTGAGTTCGCTGTTCATCTATGAAGCATTTATCTGGCTTAACTTAAGCTAAATTGAATTCTGAGTCAGTTTTTCTTCGATCTGAATGGCATAATTACCATCTGAAACACCTAGCTTACCGCGAAAAACCGGCACGTCTTCGGCCGTCAAAACCACCGATTCCGGCATATCGATCGGAATAATATCGCCATCTTTAAAACTCATAACGTCTTCCACTGTCATCACTTTTTCGACCAAAACGCTGGTTAGTGGTACTTCACAACGCATCACTTCGTTTCTGAGTGACTCTTGCCAGCGATTATCGATTTCCCCACGATCGCTGGTCACCGCATCGAGTAATTCACGAATCGGTTCAATCATTGAATAAGGGATAACGATATTCAAATCGCCACCACCGCCCTCCAGTTCAATATGAATGGTGGAAATCACTACAATTTCAGATGGACTGACGATATTGGCGAACTGTGGATTGACTTCTGAATTGATATATTCAAAATCAATATCCATTACCGGCTTCCAGGCTTCCTGTAAATCCTTGAACAACAAATCCAGAATCAAGCGAATGATACGCATTTCAGTCATTGAAAATTCGCGCCCTTCAACCTTGTTATAGAATTGCCCGCCGCCACCAAAAAAGTTATCTACGGCCGTAAATACCAGTCGCGGCTCCATCACGACCAATGCCCGCCCTCTAAGCGGCGACATGCGTATGATATTCAAGTTGGTGGGCACAAACAGGCTCTGGATAAATTCAGAAAACTTCTGAATCTGGATGCCAGACACAGAAATTTCAGCCGAACGCCTTAAAAAATTAAACACCGAAACCCTGAAATATCGTGCCAGCCGCTCATTGATCATTTCCAGCGTCGGCATACGCCCACGTACAATCCGCTCTTGATTGGCGAAATCGTAGGGACGCAGTTCCTGACCTGCGGTATCCTGTTCCGGCGCTTCGGTTTCTACATCACCATCATCGACGCCATGCAGCAGCGCATCAATTTCATCCTGTGAGAGAAGGTCAGCTGTAGACATCTTATTGCATTACAAAGCGCGTAAAAAAGACATCCTTGACCCGCTCCTTACCGGTCATTTTTTTCATCACCTTGTTAACCTCATCCAAAATGATTTTCTGTAATTCCTGTTTACCTTCACGCGTTGCCAGCTTGTCAGAACCTGCCGCACTGATTGCCATCAGTAAATTATTCACAATCATCGGCTTATGTTTGTCCAAAAGCTCTTCTGCTTTGGCATCTTCCGACATAAATGACACACGTATCTCAATCAGACTAAAGCGACTGCCTTGCGGAAAATTGACCCGCAACGGCTGTTCCAGGTCATAGTAGATCAATACCTTTTCAGAGCCTTCTTCATCTTCCTCTTCAGCGGCCTCGGCATCTTCTTGTGCCTGCTCGGCATTTTCACCTTCTGCAACCGGCTCATCGCCCCCCATAAAAAAATAAGCGCCCCCGCCACCGGCTAAAAGCAGCACAACGACGCCAATAATGATGATCATTTTTTTGGAAGATTTGGGTTCTTCTGTGTTTTCGGGTTCTTCGGCCATCGATCAATTCCTGTTTTTAAGAAGTTTATGCAAAATACAGACCACTACGCCTTTTTACTTGATAAACAATATCTTCAATATTGCCTACAGTCAGTGCCGATTCTTTGACACCTATAAAAACGCAGCCGCTAATGGGCTTTTAAGTCTAGCAAAAACTCAGTTTTTTTCTTGTCCGCCGGCAAAAAACACATAGGCCAAGTTGTCTGTTTCTTCCTGAAAAACAAAACCTAAATCTGTCAACATATGCTGGAATTTATGCCGTTCGGATTTTTTCATCTGCAATCCGATCAACACTTTTCCAAAGGCTGCCGCATGGTTTCGATAATGAAACAAACTGATATTCCAACGCCCGCCCAAAGCCACCAGAAATTTCAACAACGCGCCCGGGCGCTCTGGAAACTGAAGGCTATAAATAATTTCATTCAATGGACAAGGCGCATGCCCGCCCACCATGTATCGAATATGATCCTTAGCCATCTCATTTTCGGTCATATCGGTCACTTTAAAACCATCGGTTTCCAACTGCTCGATCAAGGCCGCCTTGTCGGATTCTTCCCCGCTACTGCTGATACCGACAAAAACCTGTGCGATTTTGTCATGAAAGTAACGATAATTGAATTCAGTAATATTGCGCTTTCCCAGCATTTTACAAAACTTAAGAAAGCTACCGGCTTGTTCAGGAATAGCGACGGCCAGCAATATTTCACGATGTTCACCGACCTGGGTGCGCTCGGCCACATAACGCAAGCGGTCAAAATTGATATTGGCACCGCTTTCGATAGCGATAAAGGTTTGACCACTGGCATTTTGCTGTTCGACATATTTCTTGACCCCCGCGACAGCCAGTGCACCCGCAGGTTCAGCAACCGAGCGGGTGTCATCAAAAATATCCTTGATTGCGGCGCAAATTTCATCGGTATTGACCACAATCACCTCGTCAACATAATGATGCGCCAGCCTGAAAGGTTCTTTACCGACCTGTTTTACCGCCACGCCGTCGGCAAACAGACCGACTTGCTTGATAATAGTACGACGGCCCGCTTTTAACGCCCGGTTTAGACAATCCGCATCATCCGGCTCGACACCGATTATTTTTGTTTCCGGACGCACAAATTTAATATAGGCGGCGACGCCTGCAATTAAGCCGCCTCCACCGACCGGCACAAACACCGCATCAATATGGCCATTGTGTTGCCGCAGGATTTCCATGCCAATGGTGCCCTGCCCGGCGATAACATCAGGGTCATCATAAGGGTGCACAAAAACCAGGCCTTTTTCATCGGCCAGTTGCCGGGCGTGTTCACAGGCTTCATCATAAGAATCACCAAACAACACCGTTTTTGCGCCTCGTGCCCTGACCGATTGCACCTTGATCTCGGGTGTCGTTTTAGGCATCACAATCAAGGCTTTGATACCCAGTTTTTTTGCCGACAAGGCGACCCCTTGCGCATGATTTCCAGCCGATGCCGCAATGACACCACAGGCTTTTTCAGCATCCGTCAATTGAATTATTTTATTGTAGGCGCCACGCAGTTTGAAGGAAAAAACAGGCTGTAAATCTTCCCGTTTTAAAAACACCTGGTTATCAAGGCGGCCTGATAAAACCGGCGCAAAATCCAGCGGCGTCTCAATCGCAACATCATAAACCCTGGCCCGCAATATACGTTCGATATACTTTTGTATCATGGATAAGTGCTGAAAAATTGGTCTTAATCGGGTATTATCCCATACAATTTATGATATCTCCGATAACTCTAACCTTGCAGGATAAACCATGACTCAAGATGAATTAAAAAAACAAGTCGCTCAAGAAGCCATCAAATACATTAAAAATGTCCCCGTTGTCGGTGTCGGCACCGGCTCTACAGTGAACTTTTTCATTGAAATGCTGGCCGACCACAAAGCCGACATCGAAGGCGCGGTATCCAGTTCAGAAGCCACGACACAACGCCTGAAAAACATTGGCATTCCGGTGCTGGATTTAAACAGCGTCGGTGATATCGAGGTCTATGTCGATGGCGCCGATGAAGTCGACCCACGCAAAAAGCTGATTAAAGGCGGCGGCGGCGCATTGACCCGGGAAAAAATCATCGCCGCTGCCAGCCGTAAATTTGTCTGTATTGCAGATGAAACCAAATGTGTGGATGTGCTGGGTAAGTTCCCGCTACCCATTGAAGTCATTCCAATGGCGCGCAGCTATGTGGCCCGCGAAATGGTCAAAATGGGCGGCCAACCGGTTTGGCGTGAAGATTATTACACCGATAACGGCAATGAAATTCTGGATGTTCACAACCTTGAAATTCTGGATCCTATCGCCATGGAAAAGACTATCAATAATATCGTCGGCGTCGTCACCGTCGGTATTTTCGCTATGCGTGATGCCGATGTAGTGTTGATAGGCAAAGGTGATCGCGTAGAAGTGATGGAATAAGCTTCGCTTGTCCGAAAGCGGTTAACCCGAACATTACTCCGGCTTGGCCGCTTTCAAAACCGCCTCACGGTATCATGACATGTCACATCCTGAATTTCCGCTCGACGCTGATTTAATTTATCTCAACCATGCTGCCGTAGCGCCCTGGCCTGAACGAACCGCGCAAGCTGTCACTGACTTTGCCTGGCAGAACTGCCACTATGGTTCCCAGTTTTACTTACAATGGCTGGAAACCGAAAAAAAGCTGCGCCAACAACTGGCAGCAATTTTAAACGCGCCATCAACCGCCGATATCGCGCTGGTTAAAAACACCTCCGAAGCCTTGTCATTTGTCGCTTATGGCATAGACTGGCGGGCTGGTGACAATATCGTCAGCAGCAATGAAGAATTTCCATCCAATCGCATTGTCTGGCAATCTTTGAGCGACCAGGGTGTCCACTTCAGGGAAGCCGATTTACACCACACTAACAGCCCGGAACAAGCCTTGTTTGAGCAGGTGGACAGCCATACGCGGCTGATCACCATCAGCTCCATTCAGTTTGCCAGCGGCCTGCGCCTGGATTTAGATAAGATTGGCCGTTTTTGCCGCGAACACGACATTCTATTCTGCGTCGATGCCATTCAAAGCCTGGGCTGTGTCCAATTCGACGTGCAACGCTGCCAGGCCGATTTTGTCATGGCCGACGGCCACAAATGGATGCTGGGACCGGAAGGACTGGGCGTTTTTTACAGCCGCAAAGCGGCGCGGGAAAAACTGAAATTAACCCAGTATGGCTGGCATATGATTGCTGACATCCAGAATTACGAAAACAAACCCTGGAAAGTCCATCCAACTGCCAAGCGCTTTGAATGCGGCAGCCCTAATATGCTTGGTATCCACGCCTGGTCGGCCAGTCTGTCTTTATTACTGGAAACCGGCATGGATAAGGTCGAGCAGGCCGTTTTTGAACGCATCGATTTTTTGGTTCAGCGCATTCTTCAAAGTCCGCATTTACAATTGCTGTCAGCCCCTGATGCCCCGTTAAAATCCGGTATCGTCATTTTTCGGCATAATAACATCGACAACCAAACCTTGTTTGAAGCGCTCAGTCGACAAAACATCGCTTGTGCATTACGCGGTGCAGGTATTCGTTTTTCACCGCATTTTTATAACAGCTTTGAAGAACTGGAAACAGCGGTCACTGCGGCCGAAATATGCGCCTGACGGCTTAACCGCACAACATACATAAGTTGGACTATTTTGCAGTCGTTGGAAACAAACGATGAAAATTTTCACTCGACTGCTGGGCGATGTCGTCAACGCTG
>CAYUAE010000022.1:16384-19637 GCA_964442675.1 uncultured Methylomarinum sp. | reverse complement strand
GAATCAGTGCATTAATCATTGCTGTCCGATCCGGCCTTCTTTTCATGACGGTGTTGCCATGGCTATCTTTAACAGGCGTTTGAGGAAAGATTTCATTGAAGAATTCAATCCAGCCAGGAACCCGCTCTTCCAATGAAGGTTGATGGGTCAGCCGCGTGGGCACGGGCTTGGTTTTTTCCCAACGGGTATAAAGTGGCATGAGCAGGAAAAAGCCAAAATAAATAACGGTCAATATTCTGGCGACGAGGGTCGCGCCTGGTGTTGCAGGCTGTGTGCCCAGATAGCCTAAACCGATGAAGCTGATAACAAACAATAAAACGGCTTTTTTATAAATACCGCCGCGATAACGGATGGATTTGACTTTACAGCGATCCAGCCACGGCAGTAGAAACAGGACGACTATGGCACCGCCCATAGCGATCACACCAGCGAATTTATCGGGGACGGCCCGTAAAATGGCGTAGAACGGTGTGAAATACCAGACAGGTGCAATATGTTCAGGTGTTTTTAATGGGTCGGCCGGGATAAAATTGGCGTGCTCCAGGAAGTAACCACCCATTTCCGGCATATAGAAAATAACGGTGGCAAAAAAGAATAAAAAGACGCCAATCCCAACAATATCCTTAACGGTATAGTAAGGGTGGAAGGGAATACCATCGACAGGCACGCCAAACGGGTCTTTAGATTCTTTGATTTCAATGCCATCCGGATTATTCGAGCCGACTTCATGCAAGGCGACAATATGCAGGAACACTAAAATCAACAGTACCAGAGGAACGGCGATGACATGAAACGCGAAAAAGCGGTTCAAGGTGGCGTCCGAAATAACGTAGTCGCCTCGAATCCACAAGGATAAATCGTCACCAATGACCGGGATGGCACTAAACAGGGAAATGATAACCTGCGCCCCCCAATATGACATTTGTCCCCAAGGCAACAGATAGCCCATGAAGGCTTCAGCCATCAGTGCGACAAAAATCAACATGCCGAAGATCCAGATCAGTTCGCGGGGTTGTTTGTAGGAGCCATAGATCAGCCCTCTGAACATATGCAGATAAACGACGATAAAAAACGCCGAGGCGCCGGTCGAGTGCATATAGCGCACCAGCCAGCCCCAGTTGACATCGCGCATGATGTACTCAACCGAGTCGAATGCCAGCTCGGCATCCGGTTTGTAGTTCATGGTCAGTAAGATGCCGGTAATGAATTGATTGACCAGCACAAACAGGGCCAGGGAACCAAAGAAATACCAGATATTGAAATTTTTCGGCGCATAATAGTGCGCCATATGTTCGTTCCACAATTTAACCAGTGGGAAACGACACAGAAACCAGTCTGTGCATTGACCTATTCTATTCTTCATGCGCTAGCCTCCTCGTTATCTTCGCCGACCGTGATGAGTGTATCCTTGACATATTTATGGGGAGGAATTTCCAGGTTGGTGGGGGCAGGAACGCCTTTATAAACACGGCCCGCCAGATCGAACCATGAACCGTGGCATGGACAGAAAAAGCCTCCTTTCCAGTCATCACCTAAGTCAGGCGGAGCAATTTCCGGGCGGAATGTTGGCGAGCAGCCTAAATGCGTACACAAGCCGACTGCCAGAAAAATCTCAGGTTTGATGGCACGGAATTCATTTTTACAATAATCAGGCTGAAGCGATTCATTGGACAAGGGATCAGCCAGTTTGTCGGTGAGTGTCGTCAGAGTTTCGAGGACATCGGGTGTTCGGTTTAACACCCAGACTGGTTTGCCGCGCCAGGCAACGCGAATCAGTTGGCCCGGTTCCATCTTGGTCAGGTCAACATCGACGGGGGCGCCGGCCGCCATGGCTTTAGCGCTCGGTTGCATTTGCGAAAGGAAAGGTACTGCGATAAAACCAGTACCGACTGCTCCAACCACGGTAAGTGCCGAGGTTAGAAACTGGCGTTTTGATTTATTGACGCCTTCGTTAGTCATGGGTAACGCTCCTGTGTTTTATTTTTTGACGCACTATAGACGCGTCTTTTTTAATTAATCCCGCTCAATATACCGTACTCGTTAGGTTTATTGAAGTGAGAATTTGTATTTTTTTATTTGTCGATAAGGGGATGAACCGACATGTAGCAAATAGCGACAAGATTAGGTGCAAAGCTGTATTTTTTGCACAAGATAGGTGCAAATAGACAGGAGGTGGTAAGCATCAAGGATGCAAAATTTGAGTCAAGTGCTGACTGAAAAGCTCGTTTTCATGCGTTTTTCCAATCGTAACGCGCAAACATTGATCGAGCAGGCCACCTTGAGGGGAGAGGTTTTTGATCAGAATGCCGCGTTGCTTGAGTGATTGAAAAACAGTGTCCGCCGGCATCGTATTACTTTTGAATAAAATAAAATTGGCTTCGGACGGGTAAGCGCTTAAGCCATCAATTTGTTTAAGGGTGTCAAACAGCCATTGCCGTTGCTGACGGATCTGTTGTGTTTGTTCAATCAAAAAATCAATTCGGTTCAGAGCGAATTCCGCGGTGAGTTGAGTCAGGCTGTTAATATTGTAAGGGAGCCTGATTTTATTCAGTTCGGTAATAATTTCGCTGTTCCCGGCCAAAAAACCCAGACGAAGTCCTGCCAGGCCCAGTTTTGAAACCGTGCGCATAACCAGAAGGTTATTGAATTCAGGTAACTGCGGCATAAAGCTGGCGTCGGTAAACGGGGCGTAGGCCTCATCGACAATGACCAGCCCTTCGCTGGCCTCGATGATATCGATAATATCCTGCTCGGCAAATAAATTACCGGTTGGGTTGTTGGGATAGGCCAGAAAAATGATGGCAGGCTGTTGCGTTTTAATGGCGTCAAGCATGGCTGGCATATCCAGACTGAAATCAGCCTGTAACGGAATGCCAAGGTAGTTTAGTCCCAGGCTGAGTGCAACCTGTTTATACATGACAAACCCCGGCTCAGGAGCCATGATGCACGAATTTTGTTTTAGCGCCATCAATAAAATCTGAATAATCTCATCTGAACCATTGCCCAGTAAAATATCCGCCTGCACAGGAACCTGGTTAGTTTCTCGCAGGCTGTTGGTCAATGAGGTGGCAGCAGGGTCAGGATAACGATTGATGGCACAATCTTGTAATTGTGCCAGCCATTCTTGTTTGATGGCGTCTGGCCAGCTGTAAGGGTTTTCCATGGCATCCAATTTGATCAGATTATGGGCATCGGCCACTTTATAGGCCTGCATGGCTTTAAGTTGCGGTCGGAATAAGGATTGGACAGGGTG
>CAYUAE010000022.1:0-16284 GCA_964442675.1 uncultured Methylomarinum sp. | reverse complement strand
CTTTATAGGCCTGCATGGCTTTAAGTTGCGGTCGGAATAAGGATTGGACAGGGTGAGTCATGGTTATTTTAGTGATAGTTGTCGCTATGGCTCGGAAAGACTTAATCCGTAGGATGGATAGAGCGGTAAGCGAAATCCATCATTCAGGTTTGCTCATTTTGATGGGGTTTTAGCTATCGCCTTTCGGCAACCGCTCCTGCGTTACTCTTTGTTCTGCATCCATGCAGTCGTACCCATCCTACAGATTTTATTTTTATAAAATTCAGTGATTTATACAATTCATGTGTGCTTGCCTTGCGCCACAACATAGAATCAAAAATACCGAACCGCGTAACATCAGTTATTTAATCCGGTATTCGGCCGAACGAGCATGTGCTGTCAGACCTTCGCTGCGTGCCAGAATCGAGGCGGTTTCGCCTAAACGACTCGCGCTTTTTGGGGAGCAGTTAATCAGGCTGCTGCGTTTTTGAAAGTCGTAAACCCCTAACGGCGATGAAAAACGCGCTGTGCCAGACGTTGGCAGAACGTGATTGGGGCCTGCACAATAATCGCCTAAGGCCTCGGCGGTATAACGCCCCATGAAGATAGCGCCGGCATGCTGTATTTTTTGACACAGATCGTCCGGGTTTTCAACCGAAAGCTCCAGGTGTTCCGGTGCAATGTGGTTGACCACGTCGGCGGCTTGATCGAGGTCGGCAACTTTGATGAAGGCGCCGCGATTTGTCAGCGAGCTGCGAATAATGTCGGCACGTTCCATTTCCGGCAATAGTTTATTGATGCTGGCCTCGACCTGATCCAGAAAGCCTTGATCGGGGCTGATCAAAATAGCCTGTGCATCTTCATCGTGTTCGGCTTGCGAGAATAAATCCATCGCAATCCAGTCTGCTGATGTTTGACCATCGCAGACCACCAGGATTTCAGACGGGCCTGCGATCATATCAATCCCGACTTTACCGAAAACCAGTTTTTTGGCGGTAGCGACGTAGATATTGCCCGGGCCGACGATTTTATCGACAGCCGGGATGGTTTTTGTTCCATAGGCTAAGGCGGCAACGGCCTGCGCACCGCCGATAGTGAATACCCGGTCAACACCGGCAACGTAGGCGGCGGCTAAAACCATCGGGTTGGTTTCATCATCAGGTGTCGGTACAACCATAATCAGTTCTTTGACACCTGCAACCTTGGCTGGAATCGCATTCATTAACACTGACGATGGATAGGAGGCTTTGCCGCCGGGGACATACAGGCCGACCTTATCGAGCGGACTGATTTTTTGACCTAAAACGGTGCCATCATCTTCTGTGTATTGCCAGGATTCGAGTTTTTGTTCTTCGGCATAGGCGCGAATCCGGTTGGCTGCAATTTGCAGGGACTCGGCCTGATTGGCCGATAAATTATCCCAGGCATTTTGCAGCGCGGTTTTGGGTAATTCGAGCTCAGCCGCTTTTTTAATCTGGCGGTGATCGAATTGATTGGTTAATTCAATGACGCTGGCGTCGCCGTGTTGGCGGACCTTACCAATAATTTCCAGAACACGCTGATGAATTTTAAGATCATCGGCCTGATCAAACGCCAGGCGTTGGTCTAATTGGTTGAAAAAATCGCTATCGGCAAAATCGAGTCGTCGTATTTTCAGCGTGTTCATACTGTTACCTGTTGGCTAAAGTCGTTTCGAATTGGTCAAGCAAGGCTTGAATGGCCTGATGTTTCATTTTCATCGCCGCTTTGTTGACAACCAGGCGGGATGTGATGTTGATAATCAAATCGCGGGGTTCTAAGCCATTCGCCTTTAAGGTATTGCCGGTATCGACCAGATCGACAATATAATCGGCCAGCCCTACCAGTGGCGCAAGTTCCATAGAACCGTACAGTTTGATGATATCGGCCTGGATGCCGCGATCTGCAAAATAGCGTTGCGCAGTTTTGACATATTTGGTTGCGACGCGAACACGGCCTGAAATTTCAGGGGCATTAACCGGCGCTGCTGTCATCAGGCGGCAGCCTGCAATGCCAAGATCCAAGGGTTCATAAAGATTGTCCGAACCATGCTCAAGCAGCACATCTTTGCCGGCAATCCCCATATCAGCGGCACCGTATTCAACAAATGTCGGAACATCGGTGGCTCGAATGATGACGAGTTCTACGTCATCACGGGTTGTTTTTAAAATCAACTTCCGGCTTTTTTTGGGGTCGTCGATGGGGATGATGCCTGCTTCCTCTAACAGAGGCAGGGCATCTTCGTAAATACGTCCTTTAGAAACAGCAATAGTCAGCATAATCTTTCTTTTTTAACCTGGAATTCGGCGAATAGAGGCGCCAAGCTGCGCCAGTTTTTCTTCAATATGCACATAACCCCGGTCGATATGATAAATGCGATCAACCAGGGTTTCACCTTCTGCAACAAGTCCGGCCAGTACCAGACTGGCTGAAGCACGCAGATCGGTGGCCATCATTGGCGCGGCGGTCAGTTTGTCAATGCCGGTAACGATAGCGGTATTGGATTCGAGTTTGATATCAGCGCCCATACGTTGTAGTTCCTGTACGTGCATAAACCGATTTTCAAACACGGTTTCAGTGATAATGCCAACCCCTTCGGCAATGGTGTTCAAAGCGGTAAACTGAGCCTGCATATCGGTCGGGAAGGCTGGGTATGGTGCTGTTCTGACGCTGACAGCTTTAGGGCGTTTGCCATTCATATCCAGTTTGATCCAGTTTTCACCGGTGGTGATTTCAGCGCCGGTTTCGCGTAATTTATCCAGTACCGCATCGAGTAACTCAGGGTTGGTATCTTTTAACAAGACCGACCCTCGGCTGATTGCAGCGGCAACCAGATAAGTACCTGTCTCGATCCGGTCGGGCAAAATGGAATAATATAAATCCGGTTTATTCAAGCTTTTTACACCTTGAATCGTGAGAATATCGGTGCCGATTCCTTTGATTTTAGCGCCCAGTTTATTGAGAAAATTTGCCAGATCAGTCACTTCAGGTTCTTTGGCGGCATTTTCTATAATGGTTTCACCCTCCGCGAGTGTCGCGGCCATTAACAGGTTTTCAGTGCCGGTTACGGTGATTTTGTCCAATACCAGCCGACAGCCTTTCAGACGATCGACTTTGGCATGGATATAGCCTTGTTCAACCCGAATTTCAGCGCCCATTTTCTCCAGTGAGGATAAATGGATATCGACAGGACGGGTGCCAATGGCACAGCCGCCGGGCAGAGAAACATGCGCTTCGCCGAAGCGAGCCAATAAAGGCCCTAAGACCAGAATCGAGGCACGCATGGTTTTGACCAGCTCATACGGCGCTTCGAATTTGTCAATGGTATTGCTATCGACCTCGATGTTCATTTTTTCATCGATGGTCAGTTGAACCCCCATCCGGCCCAATAATTCCATAGTGGTGGTGATGTCGTGCAAATGGGGAATATTACCAATGGTGACAGGACATTCGGACAAGAGTGTGGCGGCGAGGATCGGCAATGCGGCATTTTTTGCACCCGATATTCTAAGTTCTCCGGCCAGAGGTTTTCCGCCGCTTATTAATAGTTTATCCATCAAGTTCAGCTTTTGTTGTACAGTTTTGAATAAAATAATCTGAATTATCAAAGCCACTCAGGGCGGCAAGCGCTGTGAGCTGTTCAGGTATGTTCTTAAAACAGATTTTCTGTTGGTTACGCACAGATTGTTTAATCCATTCGATCAGTAAAGCAAGCCCCGCACTGTCGGCGCGTTTGACCGGGCTTAAATCAATGACCAGGTGCTTTGTCTGCGTCAGGTTTTGGAGTAAACGGGCGGTATTTTTATCGATACGATTAAAGGTGAGTTCACCATGCAATTCGTATTCACCGGAATCCTGTTTTAACAATTTAATATTGCCCACGTTTATTCCGATGCTTTTTTGAAAAGAAACTGGCCGATGACTTCTTCCAGCACGATGGCTGACTGTGTAATATCAATGGCATCGCCGTCTTGCAAGTATTCATCAGAGCCGCCGGGTTCAAGGCTGACATATTGTTCACCGAGTAATCCGGCAGTAAAGATGCTGGCGGTGGTGTCAGTCGGCAAGGTGTCAAATTGCTTGTCGATTTGCATTTCAACAATAGATTCGTAACGGGCTTTATCCAGCTTTATGGCGGAGACACGGCCAACGGTTACACCGGCGACAGAGACTTTGGATTTTACTTTCAAGCCGCCTGCGTTCTCGAAACTGGCTGTAATCGTATAGGTATTGGATGTATCCAGATAACTGCTCAGATTGCTGACTTGTAATGACATATAAAAAAGAGCAGCAATGCCACAGGCAACAAAAAAACCGACTAATGTGTCCTGAGTATAGGTATTCGACATGTTAAATATCTCCAAACATAAGCGCTGTAAGAATAAAATCCAGCGCCAAAACAGAAAAGGCTGAGTTGACTACGGTTCGGGTAGTCGCCCGACTGACGCCTTCTGAAGTCGGGATGGCGTCATAGCCCTCGAACAAGGCAATCCAGGTGACGACAAAACCGAACACCAGGCTTTTTATAAAACCATTGACGACATCATCATAAAAATCGATTCCGGCCTGCATTTGTGACCAGAATGAACCATCATCAACGCCAAGCATACCCACGCCGACCATATGGCCGCCCATGATGCCGACTGCGCTGAATAAAGCGGCGAGTAGGGGCATGGAAAAAATTCCGGCCAGAAAGCGGGGAAAGATAACGCGTCGAATCGGATCAACGGCCATCATTTCCATGCCGGACAATTGTTCAGTCGTTTTCATCAAACCGATTTCGGCTGAAAGGGCCGAGCCTGCACGACCGGCAAATAGCAGGGCCGCAACTACAGGGCCTAATTCCCGCACCAAAGATGCGGCAATCATGACACCTAGCGATGCTTCTGCACCGAAATCAGACAAGGTGTAATAACCTTGCAATGCCAATACCATGCCGACAAACAAGCCTGAAACCGTAATCAGTAAAAAGGATAAGACGCCGACAGAATAGATTTGTCGGATCAATAAGTTTGGCCGTCGTAAGACATCTACGAGGCCGGGTAAGCTATGCAGCAGAAAGAAGGTGGCACGGCCTAATTTAGCAAAACGGCTGCGGGTTGACGCACCCAGATATTGAAAGATTTGCATCATGTCTTAACTCAACTGATTTGACATTAAATCGTCAAAATAATCGGGGGCAGGGTAATGGAAATGTACCGGCCCATCGGCTTTACCCTGCATAAATTGTTGAACCCATTCCGAGTCAGAGGCTGCGATTTGTTCGGGTGTCCCTTCGCCGACAATTTTACCGTCAGATAAAACATAAATATAATCGGCAATTGCGGCTGTTTCTTGCACATCGTGTGACACAATGATGCTGGTCAACCCCAGCGTCTTGTTGAGGGCTTTGATCAGATGAATTAATGCCCCCATCGAAATCGGGTCCTGCCCGGTAAATGGCTCGTCATACATGATCATCATCGGATCCAGCGCAATGGCACGGGCCAGCGCGACTCTGCGGGCCATGCCGCCGGATAATTCTGAAGGCATTAAATGCCGCGCCCCGCGCAGGCCAACCGCTTGCAGCTTCATCAAAACCAGCGTGCGGATCATCGATTCTGAAAGCCGTGTATGTTCCCGTAGCGGGAAGGCGACATTTTCATAGACATCGATGTCTGTTAACAAGGCGCCTGATTGAAACAGCATGCCCATTTGTTTGCGTAACGCAAACAGTTCGGAGCGTTTTAGCTGGTGAACATTTTGCTGGTTGACCACAACCGAACCGGATTGTGGTGATAATTGACCGCCAATTAATTTCAATAAAGTGGTTTTTCCGGTTCCACTTGGCCCCATGATAGCCGTTACTTTGCCGCGCCGAATATCGAGGGATATGTCATCGAAAATTTTGCGTTGGCCACGCATAAAAACCAGGTTTTTTATCGTGACAATATTATCCATCGTGGTTTTTCGCTGTTGCAGGACGTCTGGTTTTATTCATAGGGCTCAGATTGCATTCATCATCAGTCTGGAAAGCCGTGTAT
This sequence comes from uncultured Methylomarinum sp., assembly GCA_964442675.1. Lineage (GTDB taxonomy): Bacteria > Pseudomonadota > Gammaproteobacteria > Methylococcales > Methylomonadaceae > Methylomarinum. The sequence goes on along the minus strand of CAYUAE010000022.1, from coordinate 10,264 downwards.
TCTCCACGACATTGCCAGTTTAAGTCAATTAAAGCCACTCTCCAAAGCAGGTGTATATAATCTACGATAACATAAGTAATTGATTTTAAACGACTATGCCTTTTCCAGGCAGAATGGCTTAAGCAGTCTTGCTGTTGTCGATGAGCGTGGGTATTTTAACCTTATTTATCAATAGCTTGTGTTTTTACTGGCAAAGTGGGCTGAAAACCCATCCAAGTCAGAACGGGATCATGCCATAATATCCCGATTTTTTAACTGATTTAAGAGATTATGCTGATTAACTTTCTTGCGCTCATCGGAGGCCTCGTGGTTTTAGTGGTTTCCGCCGATAAGTTTGTGGTAGGAACCGCTTCAATCGCTCGAAATATGGGGGTTTCGACCTTGTTGATCGGGCTGACGATTGTTGGTCTTGGGACCTCGGCTCCGGAAATTCTGGTTTCGGCGATTGCGTCTTTCGAAGGGAATGGCGGATTGGCTATTGGTAATGCGCTGGGGTCGAATATCGCTAATATTGGTCTGATTTTAGGTTTGACTGCCATGGTATCACCGTTGGTTGTGCATTCAGGGTTGTTGAAGCGTGAGTTGCCGGTTTTGGCCTTGATCAGCCTTATGTGTTTTCTGTTGGCATTTGATGGTTTGAGTATCGGTGACAGTATCTGGATGCTGATTGTCTTGGGCGTGTTCATTGTCTGGCTCATTCAGTTAGCCCGGCAAGGTCGACAGGATGAGCTGATGAAAGAATTGGAAGCGGAAATTCCCAAAGATATCAGCATGCTTAAAGCTGTTGTCTATGCGCTGTCAGGGCTGCTTGGGCTGTTGCTGAGTTCACGTATTCTGGTTTGGTCGGCGGTCAATATTGCAGAGGCGTTTGGGGTGAGCGATATGGTTATCGGCTTGACCATCGTCGCTGTGGGTACCAGTTTGCCTGAATTAGCCGCGTCAATTACCAGTGTGGTGAAAGGTGAGGACGATCTGGCGGTCGGCAATATTATTGGCTCTAATGTCTATAATCTTCTGGCCGTGTATTCTTTGCCCGGGTTTGTGGCAGGCGTCAGGCTTGACGAGACTGTTTTAGTCCGAGATTTTCCAGTTATGTTAGGGTTGACGGCAGTTTTGTTTATTATGGGCTATGGTTATAAGCAAGTCGGGCGTATAAGTCGGGGCGAGGGTGTTTTGCTGGTTTTGGCTTATGTGAGTTATCAATGGCTTGTTTATCACGCTGCGGTTACGCCGGTTACAACATGACAACACGTCTATACAATTTTAAAACATTAGCATTGGCCGTCATCGAGGCTGAAAAAAATGCAGTGGCAGCCCTGGCAGGACGTATCGATGACCAGTTTGTTCACGCCTGTCAATTGATGCTGGCGTGCCAGGGACGGGTTATTGTGACCGGCATGGGTAAATCAGGGCATATTGCCGGAAAGATTGCCGCGACCTTGGCCAGTACCGGGACGCCGGCTTTTTTTGTGCATCCTGGCGAAGCCAGTCATGGCGATTTGGGCATGATTACTCGTCAGGATGTGGTTTTGGCCTTGTCTAATTCTGGCGAGACCGGTGAAATATTGACGATTTTGCCGATTATCAAACGCTTGCATGTGCCATTGATCGCGATGACAGGTCAGCCGCTGTCATCGTTGGCGACTTTGGCAGATGCGCATTTGAATGTTGCTGTCGAAAAAGAAGCCTGTCCTTTAGGTTTGGCGCCGACGGCAAGTACGACGGCGGCCTTGGTGATGGGCGATGCATTGGCTGTGGCATTGCTGGAAACGCGTGGTTTTTCCCGTGATGATTTTGCTCTGTCTCATCCGGGGGGTAGTTTAGGGCGGCGTTTGATTATGCGGGTGAGTGATTTGATGCATCAGGGTGAGAAATTGCCATGCGTAAAACCCGATACACTGGTGGCGCGGGCGTTACTGGAAATGACGGAAAAAAAACTGGGTATGACGGCCGTTGTCGATGACAATCAGCATATTCTGGGTATTTTTACTGATGGTGATTTACGCAGGATGTTGGAAAAGCGTGATGATGTGCATCAGACCACGGTTGCCGAGGTGATGACTTCGCCATGCACGACTGTCGATTCGCAGCTTTTAGCGGCGGAAGCGATGCAGATTATGGAGCAAAAGAAAATTAACGCATTGCTGGTCACCGATGAAAATCAGCACTTGGTCGGGGCATTAAATATGCACGATTTACTGCGTGCCGGTATCATTTAAGCACAGCCTTGCATAAGCTGCGGATGGATTATTGGGTAAAGCGTTACAAAGATTATAATGGCAAGTCTGGGTTAAGGATGCAAAATATGGTTCCCGAAAAGATTTTGAAAAAAGCGCGATCAGTGAAGTTGCTGATTTTGGATGTCGATGGTGTATTGACCGATGGGCGCTTGTTTTTTGATGACGAAGGTGTGGAATATAAATGTTTTCATGCGCGGGATGGGCATGGTATTAAATTATTGCGCCAAACCGGTGTGGACGTTGCGGTCATTTCCGGGCGCAAATCCAATTCAGTCGCCATTCGCATGAAGAATCTCGGTATTGATCTGGTTTATCAGGGACATGAAGACAAAATAGCCGCGTTTTATGAGATTCTGGAAAAACTGTCGATTGCGCCTGAACATGCTGCGCATGTTGGCGATGATTTACTCGATTTGCCAATCATGAAGCGGGTGGGGCTGTCGGTTGCGGTTCAAGATGCTAATTTTGCCGTCAAGCAATATGCGGATTGGTGTACCCAAACGCCTGGAGGTTTGGGTGCTGTCAGGGAGGTCTGCGATATGATTATGCAGGCGCAAGGTCGTTTCGATCAGGTGTTGAAGTCGTTTTTGTCATGATGCAGCAAAGCGCCCGATTTTATGGCGTACTCGTTATTTTAGCGGTTTTATCCTATGTTTTGGTGCGTTTGAATACACCAGAGCAAGAGCGGGTCACGGTAAAACGACATAATCCGGTCGATTATTTCAGCATAGATTATCAAAAAAAAGAAATGGATGAGGCAGGTCAACCGAAAAGCCTGTTGGTGGCCGAAAAGCTGACGCATTATGCCGGCGATGGTACAACCCATTTGCAGCATCCTGTGATGACGCTGTATAACAATGATAATACTGCACCCTGGGTGATTCGATCGGAACGGGGTATTTTGCAGGCTGATGGTGATAATTTACTGTTGCAGGGCAAGGTAAAAATACAGCGCGAGGCGCGTCCTGCGCATGATGAGTTGATTATAAACACGTCGGAATTACAGGTGCATTTGCCGACATCGTTCGCGAAAACAACACAATGGTCAGAAATTATCAGTGCAGCAAACAGAACGACCGGCATTGGGATGCGTCTGACGTTCAAAGCACCGATTAAATTAACCTTATTATCACATGTTAAAGGATATTATGAAGTTCGCTAGTTTTTTATTGATGGCATTGTTTTCCTTTGCAGCTATGGCGCTGGAAAGTGATTCAAAGCAGCCCATTTATATCGATTCAAATACGGCAACGTATAACGACAGGGCACAGACCAGCGTTTATACCGGTAATGTCGTGACCGTTCAAGGCACGCTTAAAGTATGGTCGGATAAGTTGGTGGTCTATTTGAATAATGGCGAAATCAAAAAACTGGTCGCTACGGGCAAGCCTGCTCGATTTGAACAAATCCCCTCTGAAGGCGCAGAAAAAATCACAGGGCGGGCGCTGATTGGTGAATATTATCCTGCCAAAAATTTATTGATTCTGAAAAAACAGGCTGAAGTCTGGCAGGGCGAGCATAAGACAGCCAGTGAATTGATTCGTTATGACAGTCGTAATTCATTGGTTATGGCTGGCGAAAAATCCTCTGATTCAAAGCGTGTGCATTCCGTTTTCAAGCCTCGTAACGCTGAGGAAGAAAAGCCATGAGTCGTTTGACGACTATCGACCTGGTCAAGCGCTACAATAAGCGTAATGTCGTTGATCATGTCAGTCTTGAAATCAATACCGGGGAAGTCGTCGGCTTACTCGGGCCAAATGGTGCCGGGAAAACGACCAGTTTTTATATGATTGTGGGTTTGATCAGGCCGGATAGTGGACAAATCCTTTTAGATGATCATGATATTACGCATTATCCCATGCACAGTCGAGCCCGAATGGGAATCGGTTATCTGGCTCAGGAAGCGTCGGTTTTTCGTAAATTGAGCGTAGCCGATAATTTACGGGCGGTGATTCAGATAAGAGAAGACCTGACTGAAGGGCAGGGCGAGCTTTTGATCGACGAATTGTTAGACGAATTCGGGATTGCGCATCTGCGTGACCAAAAAGCTATGGGGTTGTCTGGTGGTGAACGGCGGCGTGTTGAAATTGCCAGGGCTTTAGCGACTGATCCGCAATTTATTTTATTGGATGAGCCTTTTGCTGGCGTTGACCCCATTTCTGTCATTGATCTGCAAAAAATTATCTTTCATCTTAAACAGCGAGGTATCGGTATTTTAATTACTGAGCATAAGGTGCGTGCGACACTGGAAATATGTGATAGGGCTTATATACTTAATGAAGGAAAAGTCATTGCAACCGGCACGACGTCAGAGATTGTCAGCAATGACTTGGTTAAACAGGTCTATCTAGGTGAAAATTTCAGTTTGTAACTATCGATGAAGCAATCACTCCAACTTCGACTCGGGCAAAGCCTGACCATGACGCCGCAATTGCAGCAGGCGATTAAACTGTTGCAGTTATCAACACTGGATTTGCAGCAGGAAATTCAGCAGGCGCTGGAATCGAACATGATGCTTGAAATTGATGAAGAGGAAAAAACCGACCGGATTGAAAAAAAGATCGATAGCAGCGATCAAATGACCAGTGAAGGATCACAAACCGATATTCCAGATGAGCTGCCGATTGACAGCAGTTGGGAAGATGTTTTTGAATCATCGATCCCATCGGGGGCCGGCAGTGAACCTGGCGAAGCTGTAGAGTTTGAGAATTTTCGCAGTAAGGTTGAAACCTTGCAGGATCATTTGTTATGGCAGCTGGAAATGAGCCGTTTCAGTGAACGGGATCATGCGATTGGCGTTGCCATTATTGATGCGATTGATGACGATGGCTATCTGACGCAATCAGTAGAAGAGATTCATCAGGGTTTAAGTCAACAATTGAATGATCTGGAGCTCGATGAAGTGCAGGCCGTTTTACATCAAATTCAAAATTTTGACCCCCTTGGTATCGGTTGCCGTGATTTGGCGGAGTGTTTAACCCTGCAATTAAAACAATTGCCGCCTGATACGCCATATCGCCAGCAGGCTTTAATGTTGATGGGGTATCTGGAAGAATTGGTTGCTCATCAACGAAACCGGTTGGCACGACGATTGGGGATGACCGATACGGAATTTACCCAGGCTATTAGGGTGATCAAGCGCCTTGATCCAAAACCGGGTGCTTATTTTAGAAATTTTGAGCAGGAATATATTATTCCCGATGTTTATGTCATGAAGCGAAATGGCGAATGGCAGGTCAGCTTAAATCCTGAAATTGCACCGAAATTGCGTATCAATCCAGTGTATTCGGGCTTGATCAAGCGGGCGGATAATAGTCAGGACAATGTATTTATGAAAGATCATTTGCAAGAGGCACGCTGGTTTATCAAAAGCTTGCTCAGTCGGAATGAAACATTGCTGAAAGTGGCACAAAGTATCGTCAGGCATCAACTGGATTTTTTTGAACATGGCCCAATTGCGATGAGACCTATGGTGTTGCGGGATGTCGCCGAAGAGCTGGAGCTGCATGAGTCGACTATTTCCCGGGTAACAACCCGTAAGTATATGCATACGCCTAATGGTATAATTGAATTCAAGTATTTCTTTTCCAGTCATGTTTCAACCAGTAATGGGGGGGAATGCTCGGCAACGGCTATTAAATCTTTGATAAAAGAGTTTGTCGCTTCGGAAAAACCAACGAAACCATTAAGTGATAGTAAGATAGCCAATTTATTAAAGGAACAAGGGATCAATGTGGCGCGTAGAACAGTGGCCAAATATCGCGAAGCCATGTCCATTCCCTCATCCAGTCAAAGAAAAAAAGTTCTTTGACGCATTTTTATTATTAACAACAGGAGTTATTCATGCAAATCAGTGTAACGGGTCATCACGTCGAAATTACCGATTCATTAAGAAATCATGTCGAAGATAAGATTAAAAAATTAAAACGGCATTTTGATAATGTTGTCGATGTTCATGTGATTTTGACTGTTGAAAAGCATGTGCAGAAAGCGGAAGCTACCGTACAGATCAGTGGGGCAAAATTATATGCCGAAGATTCACAGGATGATATGTACACCGCAATTGATAATATGGTGGACAAACTGGATAGACAAATTATCAAACATAAAGAAAAAACCAAAAATCATCGTTAATACCTTTACAGGGTAGTGTACGATTTTCTCACTCTCTATAATGCTTGTGGCAGTTCCTATTGCGCCACAAGCATTTAAAAATCACTCTTTAAATGAAGTTGCTCATCGTCAGTGGCCTTTCTGGCTCCGGGAAAAGTATCGCTTTGGATACCTTGGAAGATTGCGGATATTATTGTATCGACAATTTACCCGTTACCTTGCTTGAAGATTTTATTCGGCATGTCATGCTGGATGACAAAAAAACCTACGAAAAAACAGCCATTGGTATCGATGCCAGAAATAAATCAGAGGCCTTGTTAAAGTTTTCCGAAAATCTGGATTTTATTCGCTCTCAAGGTATAGATTGTGAAGTTTTATATCTGCAATCAGAAGAAAATGTATTGCTGAAGCGCTACAGTGAAACGCGTAGAAAGCACCCTTTGACTGATGGGAGTAAGCCTTTGGTAGAGGCGTTGCGGGCTGAAAAGGATATGTTGCGGCCCATTGCTAAATGCGCTGATATCGTTATTGATACCAGTCATACACATTATCACCAGCTTAGAGAAATTCTAAAAATTCAGTTGGGAGAAGGGCATCAAAAGCAAATGATTATTCAGTTTTTATCATTTGGTTTTAAATATGGCCTTCCGCTTGAAGCTGATTTTGTGTTTGATGTGCGTTGTTTGCCTAATCCCTTTTGGGTGACTGAATTACGTGAATACAGTGGTAAAGATCAGCCAGTTATTGAATTTCTGCAAAAGGAAGATATGGTGCAACAGTATTTTATGGATGTCCGGAGCTTTGTTGAGCGATGGGTGCCACGTTTTGAAGCGGACAACCGTAGCTATTTGACTGTTGCGATGGGGTGTACGGGTGGACGGCATCGTTCGGTTTATCTGGTGGAAAAGTTAACAGGGCATTTTAAACTGAATAATCAAAATGTTATTGCCAGGCATCGTGAGTTGCAGCGATAATGGGCGTATTTGCTCTCTGTGTACGACAAAACATGAATCGCCGGTATGTTGAGGTTTTATATGCGAAGAGCGTATCTAAATCCGACAGCCTCCTAGGGCGGGCGAACAACTCATGGAGCCGTTGTCGGGAGCAATAGCGAAACCTATCAAAATTAGTTTTTAGCTATATAAGGATAGAAGCCTGCAGTCGAACGCATTTGACGCGTGGTATGGCAAATGCCAGGATAAGTTTGCAGGCGCTTTTGATAATCTAAACACCACAGGGCTTTTAGGATTTTTATGCCAAAAACAGAAAAAAAACAAACTGAATCCTTGCTGGATCGTGCTACTGAAGTACTTAAAACAGGATCGCAGTACAAAATAAGGGATTTTGTTCATTCATTATTTCCTGCTGAAACAGCCCATATTCTTGAATCATTAGAGCCTGAGCAGCGGGAAAAAATCTGGGCGGTTATTCCACCAAATGTCATGGGGGAAATTCTGGTCAGGGTGAACACCGAGGTAGGACAGTCCTTATTAAAAATTACCGATCGTAATGATTTGATCAAGGCTACCGCGGAAATGGAATCCGATGATATGGTGGACTTGCTGCAGGTATTGCCGGAGCCATTATTATCGCAAGTTATGGATGCGATCGGTCTACAGGAGCGAAATCGCCTGGAATCGGCTTTAGCTTTTGATGAGCATTCGGCGGGTGGTTTAATGTCCATGGATATTATCACCATTCGTTCTGACGTTAACCTGGATGTTGTCTTGCGTTATTTACGTCAGCGAGGGGAAATGCCGCCCCATACCGATAGTTTGATTGTGGTTGACAGGAAAGATCATTTCAAAGGTCTTTTATATTTAGATAAGCTTTTGACTGTCGATGGACATACGAAAGTCGCCGATGTAATGGATGTCAACGCGATAGCGATTCCATATTCCATGCCTGCGCATGATGTTGCGATTATGTTTGAACAACGGGATATGCTTTCAGCGCCAGTTATTTCGGATGATCGACGCGTTTTAGGGCGGATAACCATTGATGATGTGGTCGATATTATCCGTGAAGAAGCCGACCATAATATTATGAGTATGGCCGGTTTAGATGAAGAGCAGGATATGTTTGCGCCGGTTTCAGTGAGTGCCAAACGTCGAGCACATTGGCTGGGAATCAATTTGTTCACAGCCTTTCTGGCATCATGGGTCATTGGCTTGTTTGAAGCAACGCTAGAGCAAATTGCAGCGCTTGCTGTTTTAATGCCAATTGTCGCCAGCATGGGCGGCATCGCAGGAACCCAGACACTCACCTTAGTGGTCAGAGGGTTGGCTTTACGTCAAATCAGTTCGGCCAATGCAAAGCGGCTGTTTTTTAAAGAAATGGCTGTTGGTGCCATTAATGGTGTGTTGTGGGCTATTGTGGTCGCAACAATTGGTGGTTTATGGTTCCAGAGCATGAGTCTTGGTCTGTTATTGGGGGCTGCGATGATTATCAACTTGATTTGTGCCGCATTGGCGGGTGCTGCTATCCCGGTGATACTGGATAAAATTGGTATTGATCCGGCACTTGCTGGCGGTGTCTTGTTGACAACCGTGACAGATGTTATCGGCTTTATGTCATTTTTGGGATTGGCGACAATTTTCTTGATGTAAATAAAGCTTTAGTCGCAAAGAACTTGTGGCTTGGAATGGGTAAGGCGGGTTCGCCTTACCCGCTTCTTAAGTATTTATTTTAAAGATAATAGTTCGCTTCGGCCCTGGGTTTCAAAATTCAGTTTGCCTTCTTTAGCCAGCCACCCTATCGCGCGCTGGGCATCATTACGATTTAATCCGGTTTCTTTGGTGATTTTTGATACACTGGCTTCCCCGTTTTTATCCAGGTATTCCCAAATTTTTCCAGCCGCTTTACCAATTGCAATTTCAGACATGATGACTCCTTAAGTTATAACGATAGTTAGGGTTTTTTAACAGATTCTTCAGGTAAAACAATATTCAGTTCTAATGTTTCTTGATCGGCATCCTGTTCAAGATGGACGGAGATGGCATCTTGATCGACATCAACATATTTTTTTACGACGGCCAACAGTTCTTTCTGTAATTCAGGAAGATAAGAGGGCTGGTTCCTGGCGTTTCGTTCATGGGCAATCAAAATCTGTAAACGTTCTTTTGCCACTGAAGCAGATTTAGGCTTAGTGGATTTGAAATAATCTAGCAGGCTCATCATTTGCTCCTGAATAGCTTGCCAAACAAGCCTTTTTTCTCTTCTTCAATAAATCGATGTGGGCGGTTTTCCCCTAGATAGCGGGCGACAACATCGCTATATGCCTGGCCGGCATCACTTTGTTCATCAAGGATGACTGGAACACCAGAATTGGACGCATTGAGAACAGACTGGGATTCTGGAATAACGCCTAATAAATGTAAAGATAAAATATCTTGAACATCATCAACGCTTAGCATTTCACCTGCTTTAACGCGGGCAGGCGAGTAGCGTGTCAATAGCAAGTATTCCTTGATGGGTTCATCACCTTGTTCGGCACGCCGAGATTTGCTGGAAAGAATGCCTAGCATACGATCAGAGTCTCTCACAGAAGCGACTTCAGGGTTAGTGACAACAAAGGCATCGTCGGCAAAATACATGGCCAGATTGGCACCACGCTCAATACCAGCGGGGGAATCGCAGACAATGTATTTAAAGTCTTTGCTCAGTTCTTCCAGAACCTTACCCACGCCTTCTTTGGTCAGGGCATCTTTATCGCGTGTTTGTGAGGCGGGGAGGATATAGAGTTGGTTGCAGCGTTTGTCCTTGATGAGCGCCTGGTTTAATGTTGCTTCCTCATTGATGACATTGACAAAGTCATAAACAACGCGCCGTTCACACCCCATAATTAAATCCAGGTTACGCAAGCCCACATCAAAATCGATAACGGCTGTTTTATGCCCTTTTTTAGCCAG